>CALAMX010000136.1 GCA_937925755.1 uncultured Burkholderiales bacterium | reverse complement strand
GGGCGCCCCGCAGCGTCGGCCGAGGGGCCCCGCGCGAGCGGGGATCGGCCAGCGCAGGGGATGCCGGCGACCGCAGGTGGGGCGCCAGCATCCCGCGACGGGGTCGCATCCCCAGAAGGGGCCCCTGCTTCGCCCGTCGCGGTCGCCCTGCGGCGGCGTCGTATCAAGCCAGACACCCGCTTGAACCGCCCTTCGGGCCCGTTCAACTGCGGTTTCTAGGTTGAACGGGACTCCCTGCAAGGAGTCCTAACGCTGAAGAAGGCCAGGTGCATGAGGGTGCGCCAGGCAATGGAGGGCACGCCGCGAGAAGTGATGTCGTAGGGCGCTTCAGTGCAGACGAACGTGAGGAGATGCATGGCCGAGCGGCTGAAGCCTAGAGCGAGCACACGGGGTGGCGCTCGTGGAGCAATGAGGAAGAGCACTCATGTGTCGCGTTGTGCTTTTGAGGAGGGGGCCGATGCGCACGACCCTTCGTAACGGTATGCGGGTGGGCCTCTCGAGGCTTTGGCTGGCTGTCGTGATGATCGTGTGCATGTCCGCGGCTGGGGTGCAGGCGGCCAACCGCATGGTCGGACAGGCCTCGCCCTATCTGGCGCTGCATGCGCAGGACCCAGTGCATTGGCAGGTCTGGGGGCCGGCAGCGCTCAAGACCGCCCGGCGTGACAACCGCTTAATCCTGGTCTCGCTGGGCTACTTCGCCTGCCACTGGTGCCACGTGATGCAGCGCGAGACCTGGAAGGATCCCGAGGCCGCCCGCTTCATCAATGCCAACTTCGTCCCCGTGAAGGTCGATCGCGAGGTGAACGCCGCCCTGGATGCGGCCCTGCAGGCATTTTCCGAGCGCACGCGGGGGATCGCCGGCTGGCCGCTCAATGTCTTTCTGACCCCAGAGGGCTACCCGCTGTTCGCGATCGCTTATGCCCCCCGGGATGAATTCTTGCAGGTCGCGCGCGCGCTGGCCGAGCGTTGGCGGCGCGAAGGCCCGGCGCTGGCGCGGCTTGCCCGTGAAGCGGCGAAGCACGACCGAGCGCGGGTCATCGTCGATCTGCCCGAGGCCTTTCTCACCGCGGCCAAGGCGCAAGCCGACATGCTGCGCGGCGGCTTCGACAGGACGGCCAAATTTCCCATGGCGCCGCAGATCCTTGCCTTGCTGGAAAGCTTGTCGCGTACGCCGGATGCTCAGATTGCCGAGTTCCTGCTCTTGACGCTGCGGCAGATGAGCGAGGGCGGGTTACGCGATCACGTCGGTGGTGGTTTCTTTCGCTACACCATCGACCCGGACTGGCACGAGCCGCATTTTGAGAAGATGCTCTACGACAACGCCCAGCTCGCCCTCGTTTTCCTGCGTGCGGCCGAGGTCCTGCGCGAGCCCGCCTTTCGGCGCATCGGTCTGGAGACGGTCGACTTCCTTCTCAACGACATGGCGGTCGAGCGCGGCAGCGCCGCCCGCGGCTTCGTAGCGAGCCTCTCGGCCTTGGACGATCAGGGCAGGGAAGGGGGCGGCTATCTGTGGGACAAGGAGACCCTCCGCAGTATCCTCGACCCGGCGGAGATGGCCCTGGTCACGCGCGTCTGGGCACTCGATCTGGCCGCAGACTTCGAGCTGGGCCATCTGCCACAGGAAAAACGCCCGGCCAGCGCAGCAGAAAAGCAGGCCCTGGCCGCAGTCCACGCCAAGCTGCGGGCTCTACGCGCACAGCGCCCAATTCCCCGCGATGAGAAGGTGCTCACGGGTTGGAACGGCTTGGCCCTCGCTGCACTGTCCGCCGCAGCCGCCGTCGACCCACGCTACCGCCCGCAGGCCGATGCCTTGTATCGCTTCGCCCGAAGTCAGCTCTGGCAGGATGACCGCCTCCTCAAGGGGATCGCCGACACACGCCCGCTCGGTCCGGCTGAACTGGAGGACTATGCCGATCTCGCCTACGGTCTGGCGCGCTATGCCGCGCTGAGCCGGCGTGAAGATGCCCGCGGTTTTCTGCGCCGGGTGGTTCAGACTGCGTGGCAACGATTTCACGATGGCAGGGCGTTTCACCTGGAAGAGGCGAGCCTGCTCGCCGCGCAGCCTGCCGATCCCTGGAAGGATGGTCCCACACCGGCCCCGGCTGCGCTCCTGGTCGCCGTGACACGCACTGCAGGGATCCCGGCGCTCACTCGGCGCGCCAATGCGGTGCTGGAACAGGCCCGTGCAGGCGCCATCGGCGACCCCCTGTGGCGGGCGACCCTGGCCCATCCGCCATCGTTCTGAGCGGAGATTGTGCGCGTTTCCTGCATTGCCGCTTAGCGCCACCAAGAACCTAATCCTGTTCTTGGGCGCGGCGCATGAGCGGTCGCCGTTCCACCTTGACCGTGATCTGCATCGCCTTCTGCCGGCGGATCAGACCGAGTGTGGCAGTCTGGCCCGGCGGCAATGCGGCGATCAGGTTGAGCAGGGAGGCCGAGTCGGCCACCGGCTTTTCATTGACGGAGGTCAGCACATCGCCAGGGCGGATCCCAGCTCGATCGGCGGGCCCCCCCCGCAGCACGCCGGTGATGAGCGCCCCTGCACTGCCCGCGAGGTTGAACGAATCGGCGACTTCGGGTGTGATGTCTTGTACCTCGATACCAACCCAGCCGCGTGTGACCGACCCATGCGCGATGATCTGCTGCATTACCTGTCTGGCCAGCGACACCGGGATGGCGAACCCGATGCCCTGGTTGCCGCCGCTGCGCGAGAAGATCGCGGTGTTGATGCCGACCAGCCGGCCCTCCGTGTCCACTAGGGCTCCGCCCGAATTGCCCGGGTTGATGGCAGCATCGGTCTGGATGAAGTTCTCGAAGGTGTTGATGCCGAGATGACTACGATTCAGACCGCTGACGATGCCCATGGTCACTGTCTGGCCTACACCGAAGGGGTTGCCAATCGCCAGCACAATGTCGCCGATGCGCAGGCTGTCGGGCTGGGCGAAGGTGATGGCGTTGAGCCCCGTCGCCCGGACCCGCAATACGGCGAGATCGGTATCGGGATCGGTGCCGACGAGCTCGGCCGGCAGGTTGCGCCCATCCGGCAGAGCGATCTGGATCTCATCGGCGGCCTCGATGACGTGGTGGTTGGTGAGGATGTAGCCGTCCGGGCTGACGATCACACCCGAGCCGAGGTTGGAGACGCTTTGTGTACGGTTGTCTTCGCCCAGGCCGAAGCGGCGGCGAAAGGCCGGGTCGTCCATCAGTGGCTGGCGCGGGTTACGGACCTGTTTGGCGGTGTAGATATTGACCACCGAGGGCAGCGACCTAGCGGCCGCCTCGGCAAAGCCTGAGACGGGTGGCGTGGCACTGAGCCGGACCGCCTCTCGAGGGACGATTGCAGTGTCTGAGTAAGGCAGCAAGCCTGGAAACAGTCGATCTAGGGCCAGCAGAGCCGCCAGCAGGAGTACGGCCGCCGTCACCAACTGGGCGAAAAAGAGCCAGGTCTTGTGCATGGGTGAGGCTGAGCCGTCAGGCAGGAAACTGTGGATTGTAGCGCAGCCCGGCCGTGATTCTATCCACACTGGGAGTTTAAGTCCGCCGTGCCTTTTGTGTACAATGCCCGGATTTGCTGGCCCCGTGACTCGTGTCACCATATAGGGATAGGCGAGCAGGTAAGGTATTGTGCGGGTCGACCGTCACGCATCTAAGAGCGTCTGTCAGGAAACGATATGAGCGATATGGCCGTGGACAACTCCAAACGCCGCTTTCTCGTGGCCGTGAGTTCAACCTTGGGTGGCGTGGCTGCCGTGGGCGCGGCTCTGCCTTTTGTCTTTAGCATGAGCCCCAGCGCTCGCGCTTTGGCCGCTGGTGCCCCGATCGAGGTGGATCTGTCCAAGATCGAACCCGGCATGAAGGTGGATGTCGAGTGGCGTGGTAAACCGGTCTGGGTCGTGCACCGCACGCCGGAGATGCTGGCCCTTTTGCCCAAGCACGACGACAAGCTCACTGATCCGAAGTCCGAGAACGCCGCGCAGCAGCCGAAGTACTGTCAGAACCCCACGCGCTCGATCAAGCCAGAGTATTTCGTGGTCATCGGCATCTGCACCCACCTCGGCTGCTCGCCGACCTACCGAGCCGACATCGGCGCCGCCGACCTCGGTGCCGACTGGCCCGGCGGCTGGTTCTGCCCTTGTCACGGCTCCCGCTTCGACATGGCCGCACGCGTGTTCAAGGGCTCGCCCGCGCCCACCAACCTCGTGGTACCACCGCACAAGTATCTGAGCGAGACCAAGGTGTTGATCGGCGAGGATCAGGCCAGCGCTTAATCCGAACGGACGAGGATCTAGACCATGCAGAGACTCCTTGAGTGGATCGATGCGCGCTTTCCCCTAAGCGCGACCTGGAAGGCCCATCTCTCCGAATATTACGCGCCGAAGAACTTCAATTTCTGGTACTACTTCGGCTCGCTCGCGCTCTTGGTGCTGGTGATCCAGATCGTCACCGGCATCTTTCTGACCATGCATTACAAGCCGGATGCGAACCATGCCTTCGCCTCCGTCGAGTACATCATGCGCGACGTGCCCTATGGCTGGTTGATCCGTTATGCCCATTCCACCGGTGCGTCGGCTTTTTTCATCGTCGTCTATCTCCACATGTTCCGCGCGCTGCTTTATGGCTCGCACCGCAAGCCACGGGAGCTGATCTGGATCTTCGGTGTGTTGATCTATCTCGCCCTCATGGCCGAGGCCTTCTTTGGCTACCTGCTGCCCTGGGGTCAGATGTCCTATTGGGGTGCACAGGTGATCGTCAATCTGTTTGCCGCCATCCCCATCATCGGCGAGGACCTCTCGATCTGGATCCGTGGTGACTACGTCGTGTCGGACGCCACCCTGAACCGCTTCTTCGCCTTCCACGTCATCGCCCTGCCGCTGGTCTTGCTTGGGTTGGTCGCCGCCCACATCGTCGCCTTGCACGAGGTCGGCTCCAACAACCCTGACGGTGTCGAGATCAAGAAGAAAAAGGACGGGCAGGGCCGGCCCCTGGACGGCATCCCTTTCCACCCCTATTACACCGTGAAGGACATCCTCGGCGTGGTGGTCTTCCTGATCGTCTTCACAGCCATCCTGTTCTTCGCGCCGGAGATGGGCGGCTACTTCTTGGAGGCCAACAACTTCATCCCCGCCGATCCGTTGAAGACCCCTGAGCACATCGCCCCAGTATGGTATTTCACACCGTATTACGCGATCCTCCGGGCCGTTCCGCCGATGTTCGGCTCGCAGTTCCCGGGTGTGCTGGCCATGGGGGTCGCCGTGCTGATCTTCTTCTTCCTGCCCTGGCTCGACCGTTCACCTGTCAAGTCGATCCGCTACCGGGGACCGAAATACAAGATTGCCCTGACGTTGTTCGTCATCGCCTTCATCGGTCTGGGCATCCTCGGCATCCTTCCGGCAACGTCACTATATACATGGATTGCGCGTGTCCTGACGGTGATCTACTTCGCCTTCTTCCTGCTGATGCCTTGGTACACCAGGTACGACAGCCATAAACCCGAACCGGAGAGGGTGACTGCCAAATGAGCCCGAAGCAATCGCTGATCGCCCCCTTGCTGTTACTCGTGCTACTGAGCCTGCCCCTTGCGGCGGTCGCATCGGGTGCCGCGGTCAAACTGGACCCTGCACCCATCAATCTCAACGACAAGGAATCCCTGCAGCGCGGGGCACGGGTATTCGTCAACTATTGTTTGAGCTGCCACTCGGCCAGTTACATGCGCTACACGCGCCTGACCGACCTGGGGCTTACCGAGGCGCAGATCAAGGACAACCTGCTGTTTGCCGCAGAGAAGACGGGCGAGACCATGACGATCGCGATGCGTCCCGGCGACGCCAAGCAGTGGTTCGGTGCCACACCGCCGGACCTCACCGTCATCACCCGCTCGCGCGGACCAGACTGGGTCTATACCTATTTGCGCACCTTCTATCGCGACGACAGCCGGCCCACAGGCTGGAACAATCTGGTCTTCGACAAGGTGGGCATGCCGCACGTCCTTCACGAACTACAGGGGCATCAGGTGCCCGTGATGCGCGAGGTCACTGGCGAGGATGGCAAACCGCACCTGGTCGTCGAGCGCCTGCAGCTCGCCAAGGCGGGTCGGCTGACCCTGATCGAGTACGATGCCATGATCGGCGATTTGGTCAATTACATGACCTGGATGGGTGAGCCGGCCAAGGCCCAGCGCATGCGCACCGGAGTGGCGGTGGTCCTTTTCCTGTCTTTGTTTTTCGTCGTCGCCTTCTATCTCAAGAAGGAATTCTGGCGCGACGTACACTAAGACTAGAGGCTACGGGAATGATGATCCTCTACTCGGGCACCTCATGCCCCTTCAGCCATCGTTGTCGGATCGTTCTTTATGAGAAGGGCATGGACTTCGAGATCCGCGACGTGGACGTGCATGACATGCCGCCGGAGATCGCCGCCATGAACCCTTACAACCAGGTGCCAGTCCTGGTCGAGCGCGATCTTATCCTGTATGAGGCCAACATCATCAACGAATACATCGACGAACGCTTCCCGCATCCGCAGCTGATGCCTCCAGACCCGGTCATGCGCGCGCGGGCGCGCCTGTTCCTGTTCAACTTCGAACGCGATCTCTACAACCACGTGCGCGAGATCCAGGAGGGCGCGCAGAAGGTGGCTGACAAGGCGCGCCTGATCATCCGTGACAATCTGACCGCCATCGCGCCCATCTTCGCCAAGCAGAAATACATGCTGGGCGAGGATTATTCCATGCTCGACGTAGCCATCGCCCCCCTGCTTTGGCGCCTGGACCACTATGGCATCGTCCTGCCCAAGCAGGCCGCTCCCTTGCTCAAATACGCCGAGCGCATCTTCAGCCGACCGGCCTTCATCGATGCTTTGACGCCGGTCGAGAAGGCGATGCGCAAGTGATGAGAGCGCATCCGTGAGCAGTCTGCCCCAGCAACCTTATCTGCTGCGTGCCCTCTACGAGTGGTGTGTGGACAGCGGCTATACCCCTTACATCAGCGTCCGGGTGGACGCCAGCACCCGCGTGCCCATGGCCTTCGTTCGTGACGGACAGATCGTCCTCAACATCGGTCCCAATGCCGTGCGCAACCTGCAGATGGACAACGAATGGTTGAGTTTCTCCGCCCGTTTCGGCGGAGTTGCCCAGGAGATCCTGGTCCCTGTAGGCAATGTCAGCGCCATTTATGCACGCGAGACCGGTGAGGGCATGGTGTTTGCCGTGCCGCCCGAGACGCCGTCTGCGGGTGCGGGAGCAGCCGAGGCGGAGGCAGGGACCGATGCCCAAGGGCCAGACAGACCCAAGGGAAAACCCAAGTTGCGTGTGGTCAAATAACGCATTCGAGGCCAAACCGACCGTTGTACACCGACCATGTCTGCAGTTCGCCGGCATAGCTCAGTTGGTAGAGCAACCGCCTTGTAAGCGGTAGGTCGTCCGTTCGAGTCGGACTGCCGGCACCAAAATCTCTGTATATTCAGTTAGTTGCGGATATCCGATTCCAGCAGTCGGCTTTATTTTTGCCCGTTTCCGGACATTCATGCTGTCCCGTGATTGACCCACGGATGACCCCGTTTTGTCGCCGTGATGCACCCGCTCTGTATCCCGCGAGTGTCCCGTGCCCGCGTCAGGCAGATTAAGCGAGCGGAAGCGGGCGGCCGGAGCCAACACCGCGCAATGCTGCCCTGCGCCCGCGCAGTAGATTTATTCAGTGTTTCCCTTGCGGGTGGACACCCCTTGCACGTACCTCTCGGCCTGCGCCGCCAGCGGGCTTACTTCTGGCATAACGTTCGAACAAGGCCGTGGAGAATTCGCCGTTCCGATCCCGCGGCACGCGCAGTTCCAGTTTGCCAACCCGGGTGATGAGGTTACGGCATGAGGAGCCGGCCCGGTCGCCTGTTCTGCCTTCCGTCCCCTTGCCTCGGGCCGCGCCGAGAAAGTCCCTCTTCTCCCCTTTGCGCCTTCCTGTTGCACCGCCTGCACGAGTGCTTTCGTGCGGTCGCGACCGCTTCGCCGCCGAC
>CALAMX010000135.1 GCA_937925755.1 uncultured Burkholderiales bacterium | reverse complement strand
GTTCGACTGGGCCTGCCGCCAGACCTACATCGTGCTTGCCAACATGATGACCGCCGCCGCCCTGTTGGGTATTGACTCCTGCCCCATCGAGGGCTTCAACCGGCGCGACGCCGAGGCCGTCCTGGCCCGGCACGACCTGCTTGACCGGCGCGTCTGGGGACTATCGGTGCTGGTGGCCTTTGGCTATCGCAGCCAGCCTGCGCCGACCAAGACGCGCTGGCCGGCGAACCGGGTGGTGCAGTGGGTGGGCGACTGAGGCGACCGGTCGGTCGATCCAAATCGCGATCAGGCATGGCCACCCCGAGGCAGTTGCTAACTGAAGCGGCCGCCCGCACGGCGGTGCCGTTCCGGGTGGTGTTCGCCGACGGTAGCGACTTCCGGCACGGCGCTGGTGAGCCCGCCTTCACTCTGATCTTCCGCAACCGTAGGGCGGCGCTACGCACGCTGTCGTTCGGCCACGTGGGGCTCATCGAGGCCTATTTCGCCGGTGATCTCGAGGTCGAGGGTAGCCTGCCGATGGCCTTTCGTGCGGGCATGGACATGAACCTGGGCAAGCCGCCTTCGGGGTTGCTCAAGCTGCGCAACGCCTTGCACGAATGGCGCCACAGCAACCGCTCCATCGCCCAGGCCAAGGCCAACGCCCGCTTCCATTACGGTCTGGGCACCGAGTTCTACCGCCTGTGGCTGGACCGTGCGGGCATGCTCTACACCTGCGCCTATTGGAAAGAGGGCACGCAAACGCTGGAAGAGGCACAGGTGAACAAAATGGAACACGTGGCGCGCAAGATCAGGCTTGCGCCGGGCGAGACCTTCGTCGACATCGGCTGCGGCTTCGGCGGCTTCCTGTTCCATGCCTGGGAGCATCATGGGGCGATCGGCACTGGCATCAACACCACCACCGAGCAGGTCGCGTGGCTGCGCAGCGAGATCAGGCGCCGGGGGCTAACCGATCGGCTGCAGGTCATCGAGGCGGACTTCCGCGAGATCCCCGGCCAGTACGACAAGGTGGTGTCCATCGGCGTGCTGGAGCACGCCGGACGCAATCAGCTCCGCGACGTGGTGCGGGCGCATGCCGACGCGCTCAAGCCCGGTGGTCTGGGCATGCTGCACTTCATCGGCCACGTCGGGGTGTTCGATACCGAATACTACATCCGCGAGTACATCTTCCCGGGCGGTTGGATCCCCAGCCTCGCCGAAACCCTGGCGGCGATGGACGCCTGCGGGTTGGAGATCCTCGATGTGGAGAACCTGCGCCGCCACTATGCGCTGACCCTGGACGAATGGGCGCGCCGCTTCGAGGCGAATTGGCCGCAGATCACGGCACTCGACCCACAGCGCTTCGATACGCGTTTCTACCGGCAGTGGCGCACCTATCTGTGGTCCTGCGCCGAGATGTTCCGCTCGAAGAACAGCCGCACCCATTTGTTCCAGATCCTGTTCAGCAAGGGCAATGTGGGCGGTGAACACCCCATGAGTCGCGCCTATCTCTACACATGACCCACGCCGAAAAGCTCGAGCGGCTGGCCGCGCAAGTGCGCGCCGCCCAGGACAGGCCTCTGGGTCTGGCCAAGGAGACCTCCAACCTGTTTCGCGACCGCGCCGCCGTGCCTAAGCAGCGGCTCGATGTGCGCGCCTTCAACGAGGTGCTGGCTGTCGATGCCGCTGCCGGCTGGGTCGAGGCCGAGGGCATGGTCACCTATGAGCGGCTGGTCGATGCCTGCCTGCCGCATGGCGTGATGCCCGCCGTGGTGCCGCAGCTGAAGTCCATCACCCCGGGCGGGGCGGCGGCCGGCGTGGGCATCGAGGCCTCGTCCTTCCGATACGGGCTGGTGCATGAGACCCTGCTCGAGATCGAGGTCCTGCTACCCGATGGGCGCGTGGTCACCGCCACGCCTGACAACGAATATGCCGACCTGTTCCTCGGTTTTCCCAATTCCTATGGCACCCTGGGCTATGCCCTCAAGCTCAGGGCGCGCGCGGTGCCGGTCAAACCCTATGTGCACCTGACACATACCCGCTTTGACAATGCCGCCACCGCCTTCGAGGCGCTTGCGCAGCGTTGTGCCGGGGATGCAGATTTCATCGACGGAGTAGTCTTCGCTGCAGACGAGATCATCCTTACCGAGGCACGCTTCGTCGCCGCGGCCCCGTATACCAGTGATTACACCTTCGAACACATCTATTACAAGAGCCTGCGCGAGCACAGCGAGGACTACCTCAGCGTGCGCGACTATATCTGGCGCTGGGACACCGACTGGTTCTGGTGCTCGAAAAACCTCGGCATGCAAAACCCCATCTTGCGCCGGCTGGCCGGCCGCAAGCGTCTAAATTCGGTCTTCTACACCCGCATGATGCGGCTGAATAGCCGCTGGCGACTCACCCACCGGATCGACCGGCTCTTGGGCTGGCGTCGGGAATCGGTGATCCAGGATGTGGACATCCCGATCGAGCGCGCGGGCGCGTTTCTGGACTTTCTGCGGCGCGAGATCGGTATTCTGCCCATCTGGCTGTGTCCCATCCGTCCGCAGGAAAGGCGCTTCACCCTCTACCCCATGGCAGCCGACACCCTCTACGTCAACTTCGGCTTCTGGGATGTGGTGCGGCGGCGTGAGGCCTTCCCGCCGGGCCACCACAACCGGCTGATCGAGGCCGAGGTGATGGCGCTCGGCGGCATCAAATCGCTCTACTCCGACAGCTACTACGACGCCGACACCTTTTGGCGCATCTACAATGGCGAGGCCTACCGGGCACTGAAGGCGAAATACGATCCACAGGGCCGGCAGAAGGACCTCTATCAGAAGACCGTGTTGCGCCAGTAGACCGCATAGGCCGTTGTTGGCCTGAGGCGAGGATGCTCAGGGCGCGAGTTTCTCCAGCAGGCTGGCCAGGTCGTCGGCGTGCTCTTCCTCCATCGCCAGGATGCCTTCCAGCATGCGCCGCGTGGTGATGTCCTTGTCGCCGATGTAGCGGATCATCTCGCCGTAACTGTCGATGGCGATGCGTTCGGCGACCAGGTCCTCCTTGATCATGTCGAGCAGGTTCTCACCTTCGACGTACTCGGCGTGACTGCGCATGAGCAGGCCCTCCGGGTTGAAGTTGGGCTCGCCCTTGAGCTGCACGATGCGCGCGGCGATCTGGTCGGCGTGCTGCTGCTCCTCATTGGCGTGCTGCAGGAACTCCTGCGCCACGGCGTCGGCGTTGATGCCGCTGGCCATGAAGAAGTGGCGTTTGTAGCGCAGGATGCACACCAGCTCCGTGGCCAGGGCCTCGTTGAGGAGTTTGATCACGGTGGCGCGGTCGGCCTGGTAGCCGGCCGTCACCGCCCCATCCTCGATGTGCCTGCGCGCGCGCTCGCGCAGGGTTTTGATGTCGGTGAGAAAGGGTTGTTCGGGGGTCTTGGTCTTCTTGCCGCCTTTGCCTTGATCCTTGGCCATACGTTTCTCCTTGCCTGTCGTGGTTGAAGCCAGTGCGCTCAGCCGAGCGCGGTGTCCAACACCATCATGACCGCGAAGCCGCCCATGAGGCCCAGGGTGGCCGCGGTTTGATGACCGTTGCGGTGCGTCTCGGGGATGACCTCGTGCGAGACGACGAAGATCATGGCGCCAGCCGCAAGGCCCATGCCGATGGCATAGGCGAGCGCCAGGCCGCTGGTGAGCCCCACACCGAGCAAGGCGCCGATGGGTTCCATGATACCGCTTAAGGCGGCGATGGCCACTGCGCGCGGTGCGGAGATAGCGACGGCGCGCAGGGCCATGGCCACGGCCAGCCCTTCCGGGATGTCTTGCATGGCGATGGCGGCAGTGAGCGGCAGCCCTACCGACAGGTCGCCGCGCGAGAAGGCCACGCCGATGGCCATGCCCTCGGGCAGGTTGTGCAAGGCGATGGCGAAGACAAACAGCCAGACGCGGTTGACGCGCTCGTTGGCCGGACCGCAGGGGCCGCCGTGCACGTGCGCGTGCGGGGTGAACTGGTCCAGGCCCAGCATCAGCAGGGTGCCCAGGCCGAGCCCGGCGACGACGGCCAGCGCCGCGAGAACACTGCTGCCGGTGATGGCCCTACCGGCATCGAGGCCCGGTAGGATCAGCGAGAAGGCGCTCGCCGCCAGCATCATGCCGGCGGCGAAGCCCAGCATCACATCCTCGGTGCGCTGGGCGAGCTGCCGCAGAGTCAGTGCCGGCAGTGCCCCCAGTGCCGTGGCGATAAAGCCGGCCAGACCGCCGAGCAGGGCGAGCCGTAGGGCGGCGTCGGCCTCGCCGCTGGCCACACGCTTAAGGCTCGCCGCCAGCAGGACCAGTACGGCCAACACCCCTACACCCAGGGCGAGTGCAGTCCATGGGTGGGTCTGCGCCTGGGTCAGCCAGGCCGCGGTCAGGCTCGGGTTCGGTGTGTGCCTTGCGATATTCATGGTGTTCGGGTGGTCTTTCACATCCTACGGAGCGCCCCGCTTGCAGTCCCGGACAGGACGCGCGCTGGCCACGGTCCTCACCCGGGCCTCCGGCATCACCCGCAGCCTTACGATGCAGATGCTGAGTCAGTCGCCGGCGGGGGTGAACCGGTCATGCCCAGGGTTGCCCCTTGGTTGATATTTTTATGAAGTCTAGGCCATGTTTTGAAATGGAATATTCCGTTGATATCGATCGATGAAATCGATCAGGACGTCTGCTTGTGATCAGCTTGAGCCCCGGTGAGGGTGGATCCAGGCTACCATTCGAGGGTTGCTGCCTTGCTGATAGCCTTAAAGGAGCGGTGACCAGGCCTCGGTCAACACATTGACCGGGCAGCAGCACCGCCTTGCCCATCCCGCCCTCGGTGCAACCCATGCTCGCGCTCATCCGCGCCTATTGGCCTGAATATCGTCACTATCGCGGCAAGCTCCTGCTCTCCCTCGCGGCGATGTTGCTCACGGCGGGGGCGACGGCGGCCATCGCCTGGATGATGAAGCCCTTGCTCGATGAGGTGCTCATCGAGAAGGACACCGGTCTGCTCTATGCGCTGCCGGTGTTCGTGATCTTGGCCTATCTCGCCAAGGGGCTGGGCAGCTATGCCCAGATCTACGCCATGAACCACGTCGGCCAGGACATCGTGCGCCGGGTGCGCGACCGCCTGCTCGCGCACATGCTGCACCTGGACCTGGCCTTTTTCCATCGGCACCACTCGGGTGAGTTGATCAGCCGTGTGGTGGGGGACATCGCCCGCATCCAGGGCGCGGTGTCCACCAGTCTTGCCACCCTGCTGCGCGAGTCGTTGACTGCTCTCGCCCTGATCGGCGTGGTGATCTATCAGAGCCCGACCCTCGCCTTCTTCACCCTGGTGGTGTTGCCTGCCGCCTACGTGCCGGTCGACCGGCTGTCTCGACGGTTGAAACGCATCGCGCACGCGGCCCAGGAGGCCAATGCCGAGCTCACCGCCAGCCTGGCGGAGATGACGAGCAACGTCGAGGCGATCAAGGCCTATCACACCGAAGACTTCGAGGCGCGCCGTTTCGCCGCCCGCAACCAAGGCTTCTTCCGCATCAGCATGAAGGCGGTGCGGGTCAACGCCCTGGTGGTGCCGGTGATGGAGCTGTTCGCCGCCATCTCGGCGGCGGCGGTGATCACCATTGGCGGGCACCAGGTGGTGGAGGGCCGCTTGAGCGTGGGCGCCTTCTTTTCCTTCATGGCGGCGCTGCTGATGGCGGTGGACCCCATTCGGCGGCTCACCCAGACCTACGCCCAATTCCAGGAAGCCGTGGCGGCGCAGGAGAGGATCGAGGCGATCCTGCGGCTCGCACCGGAGGTGCGCAGCGGCACGCTGGAGCTGCCCGCGGTCAGCGAGCTGGCCCTCGAACACGCGAGTCTGGACTACGGCGAGCAGCCCGCCTTGCGCGACGTGAGCCTTGCTGCCCGGCGGGGCGAGATCATCGCCCTGGTCGGCCCGAGTGGTGGCGGCAAGAGCTCGGTGGCGAGCCTGTTGCTGCGTTTCTATGACGCCACGGGCGGGCGGGTAACCCTCAACGGCCGCGACATCCGCGACTACACCCTGGCCAGCGTACGCCGTCGCATCGCCATCGTCACCCAGCGGGTGCTGATCTTCAATGATACGATCGCCGCCAACGTGGCCTATGGCGCCGAGATCGATGCCGAAAGGGTCCGGGTGGCCTTACAACGGGCGAATCTGTGGGATTATGTGGCCAGCCTGCCTGCCGGCATCGAGACGCGGCTCAACGAGGCGGGCACCAACCTCTCGGGGGGCCAGCGTCAGCGTATCGCCATCGCCCGCGCGCTCTATCGCGAGCCGGACGTGTTGATCTTGGACGAGGCGACCAGCGCCCTGGACAATACCTCCGAGGCGGCCGTACTGGAGGGCCTGCGCGCGCTCGCCCCGGACATCATCACGGTCATCATCGCCCACCGCCCGAAGAGCGTGGAGATCGCCGATCGCGTCTACCTGATCGAAGAAGGACGGGTCGTGTGTCAGGGTCGCCCAACGGCGCTCATGCGCGACTGCTCGCGTTTCCAGGAACTGTACCGGTGAGATTCGACTTGAAGACACCCTGGGGTCGGGCCTTCGCCTGGCTTTATGCCATGCTGGTGGAGCACAACTTCACCAACATCTTCCGTTTCAACTTCCACCGCCTCTCGCACGAGGCCTATCGTTCCTCGCAGCCAACCATGTGGCAACTGCGACGCGTGGTGCGTAAATACGGCATCAAGACCATCCTCAATCTGAAGGGGGCCAACTCCGATTCGGCCTATTGGCATTTCGAGCGGGAGCAATGCGCGAAACTCGGGGTGAAGCTGGTGGACATCAGCATCGCCTCGCGCAGCGTCCCCACTTTGGAGCGGCTCAAGCGCGCCAAGGAGGTCTTCGAGACGGTCGAGTATCCCATCTGGATGCATTGCAAGGCCGGGGCCGATCGGGCCGGTATCTACGCCACGCTTTATCAGCACTTCCGGTTGGGCATCCCCCTGGAGCAAACCGACCAGTTGAAACTCTGGCCTTATGGCCACATCCGTCACTCCAAGGCCGGCAAGTTTGACCACCTGATCGAACTCTACGCCGCCTATCACAAGGACCACCCGGAGGTGAGTTTCTTGGAGTGGGCGGAAAAGGTGGTCGATCTCGACAAGATCGACCGCGAATTCAAGCCGGCGGGGCTCGCCAGCTTCATCAACGATTACGTGCTCAGACGCGAGTAGCGGCGCGCGTGCCCGCCCGACTGGGTTGCGTGCAGGACGCAACCGGGGCCCAGTATCGGTGCGGATAATCGCGGTCGGGGTCGCGCACCGGCAGGCGTTCGAGGCCGCGCGCCTGAAAAAAGCCCACGGCATCGGGCTGCGCCTTGACGAGCAGCCCGTCTGACGCCGTCGCGCGGCAGGTGGCGAGCGCTGCTTCGAGCAAGCGGGTGCCGATGCCGCGTCCCTGCCAGTCGGGTTCGACATAAAGCCCGTGCAAAAGCTGCGCCGGAACGGGGGCTGGCAGGTCGCGCGGGTCCGCCTCTTCTAGAGCAGCGACGCCGACGATGGCCGCATCCGCGGCGACGGCGACCAGCATTCGTTGGTGGTCGAGGTCATGCGTGTGGTAGCGGTAGCTGGGCAGAGCCAGACGCTTGACCCTTTCCGGCAGCCGCCAGGTCATGACCGCCCGCTCGACGACACGGTTGATCGCCGGCAGGTCGGCAAGCCGAGCTGGACGAATCTCGATCATGTGCGGCTCATGCTCAGCAGCCAATGCCGAGCCAGTCCTCGTAGTCCTCGCCACCAGCCGCGACCCCCGCGAGGCCCAAGCCGAAGATGGCGAAGGCGTGGGCGATGGAAGACCGCCACCGACGCCAAATACTCTTGTCCATACCGAACTCCTCTACCGTACTGCACTCACCACCTGCGCGGCTACCGGCCTGATCATCGCCGACATGCGGTGCGGCCCGTGTCGCACAAATTTCATATCGGTCGGGTCCGATTTGCACTTGAGTGTCGCGCGGCACCCGACCCCTGGTCTGACCGGCACTACGCTCACCGCGCGGCCTCCGCCCCATTAGAGCCTCGGTCTTTTCATCGATCAAATGAATTGTATAGAATCAAACAATCTAAATATTCGATGGAAAGCCATGACCCTACAGGAGCTGCGTTACGCGGTGGCCCTCGCCGACATGGGCCACTTTGGTCAGGCGGCCGAGGCCTGCTTCGTCAGCCAGTCCACTCTTTCTACTGGCCTGAAAAAGCTCGAGGAGTTCCTGGGCATCACGCTGTTCGACCGTTCCCTGAAGCGGGTCACCCCCACGCCGATCGGCCGTGAGATCATCGAAAGCGCGCGCCTGATCCTGCAGGAGGCCGAGCGCATCCGCGAGCTGGCGCGGCTGAGCCAGGACCCCATGGATCGCACCCTGCAACTGGGGGTGATCCCCACCCTGGGGCCCTACTACCTGCCGCATGCTTTGACCATCGTGCACCGGCTGCATCCCAAGCTGCGCCTGCTGTTGCGTGAGGTGCTCACGCCGAACCTGCTCGAGGACCTGGCCGAGGGCAGGCTGGATGCCGGCCTGCTCGCCGTGCCGGTGGAGGACCCTGGCCTGGAGGTGGTGCCGCTCTTCGTCGAGCCCTTCCTCGCCGCTGTCCCGGCGGAGCACCCCCTGGCCAGGAAGAAGGCGATCGAGGTCGAGGCGCTGGCTGCCGCCGGTCTGCTGCTGCTGGAGGAGGGGCATTGCCTGCGCGACCAGGCCCTGGAGGCCTGCCATCTGGAAGGGCCCAGGAACGAGGAGATCCGCGCCACCAGCCTGGAGACCCTGCGTCAGATGGTGGGCATGGGTCTGGGAGTGACCCTGATCCCCGCCCTGGCCGGGGAGAGCCCCAAGCCGACGCGTCGGCAGGTGGTCCTGCGGCCGCTGGCCGGCGCGGGGGCGGCGCGCACCATAGGGCTGGTCTGGCGCCGGCGCTCGCCGGCCGCCCAGACGCTTAGGCAGCTCGCCCGCACCCTGACCGACTATTTGCCGGAAGGGGTCCGGCCGGTCGAGCCCTGAACGGGCGGCTTCGGCCTCAGTGGCCCCGGCGCGTGGGCTTGCGACGGCCCCAGCGCGTCTCCAGGGCGGGCAGATTGCGGCTGTGGGTGATGACCACCACCTCGTCGTCGACGGCGAGCTCGAAGTCGTCCTCCGGCAGGATGAACTTGCCGTCGCGATAGCAGCAGACGACACGGGCGTCCCGGGGCAGCCGCAGCGCCGTGATCGGACCAGCCTCCGCCTCGGTGACGACGAAGGCGAAGACCCGCGCCTCGTCCTTGAGCATGGCGGACAGTTCCAGCATGTCGTGGCCGCTGAACATGTCGGCCAGATAGCGGCCGATGGTGCGGGCGGGCACGATGCTGTCCTCCAGGCCGAGCTCGATGCAGATGTGCTCGAACTCCGGGTCCTCCAGCCGGGTCACCACCCGCCGGAAACCGAGGGAGCGGCCGACCAGGCTGGCGATGATGTTGCTCTGGTCGTTGCCGGTGAGACAGAAGAGGAAATCCGTGTGATCCGGGTCGGCCTCGCGCTGGATGGCCGGCTTGCTGCCGTCGCCGTGGATGAAGCCGCAGTCGAGCTCGGCGCTCACGGCCTCGATGCGTGACTTGTCCCACTCGATGATCACCACCTCGTGGCCGCGCCGCAACAGGATTTGCGCCGCCATCAGGGTGATGGCGGAGGCGCCGATGAATACCGCTCGCATTAGCCTTCCCGCTGTCTGCCGATCCAGGTGCCAGGATACAACGTCACCAGCAGGGCGACGATCTCCAGGCGGCCGGCCAGCATGTCCAGGCACAGCACCAGCTTGAGCGGGGTTGGCAGCTCGGCGGCCGTGATACCTGTGGACAGCCCTACGGTGCCGGCGGCGGAGGCGACCTCGAACAGCGCATCTAGCGAGCGATGGCCGTAGGCCAGGAAGACCAGCCAGGACAGCAGGATGAGCGCCAGGAAGAGGGTGATGATGAGCAGGGCCCGGTTGATCTCGTCCGCGTCCAGGCGCCGACCGCCGAGATGGGGCTCGACGACGGCATGTTCCGGCGCCGCCGCCCGGCGCAGCAGGGACAGGGTCAGGCGCAGGAGGATCAACACGCGCATGAGCTTGACCCCGCCGGCGGTGGAGCCGAGGCAGCCGCCGCTGACCATCGCCAGGATCAGCACACCCTTGGGGAAATCATCCAGGCTTGCCACCTCGAGCGTGCTGAACCCCGAGGTGGCTTGGGCGGAGGCGGCCATGAAGAAGCCGTGACCCAGCGCCGCCTCGAGCGGCATCTCGTGCCATGCGAACCACAGGGCGAGGGTTGCAGCCAGGATGACGACCATCCACAACAGGGCACGCACCTCCGGGTCGTCCAGCAAGACGCGTGGCCCGCGCCGTATTGCGAAGTAGTACAGCGGCAGCGCGATCGCGCCGAGCAGACAGGCAACGGTGACCGCGGCGGCCGGCGCGGGCATACCCGCCAGGCTGCGGTCGAAGGTGGAAAAACCCCCGGTGGAGACGGCGGCGAAGGCATGCGCCAGGGCATCGAACGGGGTGAGACCCGCCGCCCAGATGAGCGTCGCCGCTGCGAGCGTGAGGGCGAGATAGACGCCCAACACCCGCCGCGCATGCAGGCGCAGGGTGGAGACGAGCAGCCCGGAGGGCGCCGGCTCGATCAGTTTGCGCCAGGCCTGGCTGTGTTGCGCGAGCAGGGCCACCGCCAGCACGGCGAACCCCAGGCCGCCGTACCACTGCATCCAGGCCCGGGTGAAGCGGAAACTGAGCGGCATGGCCTCGACGCTGGCGAGCGTGGTCAGACCCGTGGTGGTGACGCCGGAGACCGCTTCGAACAGGGCGTCGGTGAAAGGCAGGCCGGCCGCGGCGAGCGGCCAGCTCATCAACAGCGGGCTCAGCACGAAGGCCAGGGTGATGACGACCATGGCCTCGTTGAGCTGGATGTGCTCCGTGCCGCGGATGCGCGACAGGGGCCAGCCCATGCCCAGCAGCAGGAGGATGAGGACCGAGTAGCGCAGGCTGGCGGTGTGCTCGCCGCCCTGCAGCGCGACCGCAAGCGGTGGCAGGGCGAGGGCGGCCATGACCAGTGCGAGCTGGCCGAGATGGCGGCCTAGGACAGGCCAGCGGATGGCGTAGATCAGCGGCGCAGCGGCCTCTCCCGGCATCCGCTCGACCGTCTTTGGGTCAGGGCGCGCGGGCCCCCGCCGGGGCTGGGTTTACTGCAGACGCATGCGTTGCAGGACGACCTGCTGCGGCTCCATGAAACCGCTGCTCTTGACGTCGATGCGCAGGGTGTCGCCCTGGACCGTGAAATCGCCGTTGATGAACTCGGCCGAACGGCCATAGCCATAGACGTTGATCAGCAGGCCGGTGCGGCCGACCGTGTAGGCGCCGGCCACGCCGATGCCGGCCCTGGGATCGACCATCAAAAAGACGCCGTCTGGGGAGAAGAACATACGCAGACCGACATTGCTCTTCGAGGCGGCATCGGTCACGGTCCAGGCGCCCAGCAGGGGCGTGATGTTCGCCGGGGTTTGGGCGCGAACACCCGAGGTGCCCATGAACATCAGGGCTGTGAACAGGAGCAGGGAGAGGATGCGCAGGACGTTTACGCGGGTGAATGGATGCACATGGCTCATGCTAGACCTCCGTCTGTCTGAGTGGGTAGTTTTTACTATATCACCCGATCCTGTCCGGCTCTGTCTTCGGCTCGCTGCGGGCGCTTGAAGGGCGGTATGGACAGGTCACAAACGCCTGCCGACGCTGCGTTGGTCAGGCGGAATCCCAGATCACGCGGTGCTTTGCGCGGCCGTTGCCGAAAATCATCACCTCGTCGGGTCACAGGACGGGGGTCGCCCCCAGGACGATGTCGAAGCGTGCGGTGAGCAGGTCGCTGCCGCGTCCGGCCGGCCGGAACTCGGCGCTGACCAGGTGGCGGCGCTCAGCCGGGATTCTCCGGTAGAGGAAGTCCCACTCGTTGCGCGGGTCGCCCGCGACATAGAGCTGGGTCGTGAAGGGGTGCCGGCCGGGGATGATCACGGCATAGTGGATGTGCGGTGTGCGGCCGGGGTAGGGGACTGGACGGATGGTGCGGAAGCGGTAACGGCCCTCGGCATCCGTGACGTGGTGGCCGAAGCCCTGGAAGTTCTCGTCCAGAGGGCCGCCCTGGTCGGCCGGGTGGTGATAGCGGCCGTTGGCATCGCATTGCCAGATCTCGACCCGCAACCCCGGCAGCGGCCGCCCGTCCGGGTCGAGCAGGCGGCCGTCGATGTCCACGATCTGCCCCCGGGCCACGCCTGTGCGTCCGCGCACGCGGGTGAGGTCGTTGTCCTGGTCGAGCGGTGGCACGTGCGGATAGAAGGGCCCGGCGGTCTGGCTGGGGGTGGGGACGAGGCGGCTGGCAAGGGCCGGAGCGCTCAGGAGCCAGCCGCCCAGGCCCAGGACGAGCGCACGGCGTTTCGCATCGGGTCGCATGGCGACCTCCTCGAGGTTTTCCGCCTTGGATTCGCTCAGGTCGCCGGGAGTTTCGCCGGCGTCCGAAAAAAGGTGGCCACGAGCAGATACAGCAGCCAGGCGTTCAGGAGGTGCCAGAGGAAGTGGGTGCCGATCGGTAGCCAGCCACAGATCGCTGCATCGATCGTGCGCAGGCTGAGCGAGACCAGGAACAGGGCGCTGGCGGCCGCGAAGGCACGCCAGCCGGGCCAATGTCGCCGCGCGAGCCAGACGCTGAGCAGGGCCAGGGCGGCCCAGGTGGGGAGGTAGAAAACCGAGCCGTTCAGGGTGTCGGGCGGCAGCGACCGCTGCACGGCGGTGTTGACGGCATGATAGAGCAGGAATAGCGCAAGGGTTGCAGCCCAGCCGAGACCCAGGGCGCGCCGCAGCGACACCAGCAGGAAGATGCTGATGAAGACCAGGATGGGCAGCACGTCCAGCCACATGGCCCAGCGCCGGGCGGTGAGGTGCCAGAGCCCGCTGCCCACCCCGATGGCGGCGATCAGGGCGATCAGTAGCGCCAGGTCCCAGCCCTGCCCCAGTCGACCGCGGTAGGACCACCCGTAGACCCTTGCCAGCAGAACCGCGGCCAGGACAAAGGCCAGATTGGTCAGCGTGTTGAGCGGCTCAGCCCAGAGGCCGCTGGCCGTGCGCTCGCAGTAGAGGTCGATAATGTCGTGCAAACGGGACGCTCAGGCGTGGTGTTTCGGTCCTTCGGCGATGCGGTCCGTCAGGGCGAACATCACCCCGGAGATCACCAACACGAAGTGGATGCCGACCTTCCAGGCGAGCTGGGTATTGTCGTAGTTGGTGACGTTGATGAAGACCTTGAGCAGCTCGATCCCAGAGATGGCGACGATCGAGGCGATCAGCTTGAGCTTGAGCCCCGAGAAGTCGACCTTGCCCATCCACTCCGGGCGGTCTTCATGGTCCTCACCGGTATGGATCTTGGAGACGAAGTTCTCGTAGCCGCTAAAGATGATGATGAGCAACAGATTGGCCACGAGCGACATGTCGACCAGGGTGAGCACGGCGAGGATCAGCTCGCTCTCGCTGGCGGTGAAGATATGGCCAACGACATGGATGAACTCCTGCGCGAACTTGACCAGAAGCAGCAAGATGCTCACCACCAGACCGATGTAGAAGGGGGCGAGCAGCCATCGGCTATTGAACATCAGCAGCTCGAGACTGTGCTCGATCTTTTTCATGCAGCTATCCTTTCGTAGTACAGTCGATGTTGCGCGATTCTACCGCAGCCCATGGTCGGCTTTAAGGTGCTTCTGGGGGTGCGAAAAAACAGCGGGATTATTCGAGGTGAGGGGTATGGCCATCGGTTTGCTCATCATCGGCGACGAGATCCTCTCGGGCCGGCGGCAGGATCAGCACTTCGCCAAGGTGCGTGAGATCTTGGCGGCACGCGGGCTTGAGCTCGCCTGGGTCTGTTTTCTCGGCGACGATCGCGCGCGCATCCGCTCGGTGCTGCGACAGACCTTCGCCAGCGGCGACATCGTCTTCAGCACCGGTGGCATCGGTGCCACGCCCGATGACCACACCCGCCAGGCGGCGGCCGAGGCCCTTGGGCGTCCTCTCGTACTGCACCCCGAGGCGGCACGGCTGATTACCGAGCGTACCCA
>CALAMX010000134.1 GCA_937925755.1 uncultured Burkholderiales bacterium | reverse complement strand
AAGCCCTTCGAGTCGTTGAACCATTTCACGGTACCAGTAGCCATGCAAAACTCCTTGACTTGAAACGAACACATGCATTGCTTGGCCGCAAGCCGGAGCCAGGTCACGACTCGAACCAAACATGCGCTTTTTTACGCGCCTCGCTGGCCAGCGTCAACACGTCTTGAAAAAAAAAGTCGAATCTTCAAAATTAGGACTGGACAAACCACCCTCTCGCAGTCATGCCGGTCAAGCACCAGGACGAGCAGGCCGTTATCTCTCAGCGGGCCGGCACCGCGCAGCCCCCGCTGTACAAGGTGCTGCTGCTCAACGACGACTACACGCCGATGGACTTCGTCGTCCATGTGCTCCAGCGTTTTTTCGGTATGGACCGCGAACGCGCGACCGTGATCATGCTCAAAGTGCATAATGAGGGGGTGGGGGTGGCGGGTGTCTACCCACGCGATATCGCCGAGACCAAGGTGCATCAGGTGCTCGAATTCGCCCGCAGCCACCAGCACCCTCTACAATGTGTCATGGAGGAAAACCGATGATTGCCCAGGAGTTGGAAGTCAGCCTGCATATGGCGTTCATGGAGGCGCGCCAAAAACGCCATGAGTTCATCACGGTGGAACACCTCCTGCTGGCCATGCTCGACAACCCGTCGGCCGCCGACGTACTGCGCGCTTGCGCCGCCAACATGGATGAGCTGCGGCGCAAGCTGACCGACTTCATCGACAAGCACACGCCCAAGGTCGCCGGCAACGGTGAGGTCGACACCCAGCCTACCCTTGGATTCCAGCGCGTCATCCAGCGCGCCATCCTGCACGTACAGTCCTCCGGCAAGAAGGAGGTGACGGGGGCCAACGTGCTGGTCGCCATCTTCGGCGAGAAAGACTCGCACGCCCTGCACTTTCTCACCCAGCAGGGCATCACCCGGCTGGACGTGGTCAACTACATCTCGCACGGCATCACCAAGACCCCGCAGGAGAACACCGCTGCCGGACGCACGGACAGCGGCGGCCAGGAGCAGGAGGGCGAGACCAGCAGCGCCTCGGCGCTCGATTCCTTCACCATCAACCTGAACGCCCAGGCCCTGTCCGGCCGCATCGATCCGCTCATCGGCCGCGAGCGCGAACTCGAGCGGGTGATCCAGACCCTGTGCCGGCGGCGCAAGAACAACCCCCTGTTGGTTGGCGAGGCGGGTGTCGGCAAGACGGCGATCGCCGAGGGACTGGCACGCCGCATCGTCGAGGGCGAGGTACCCGAGGTCCTGAGTGGCGCCACTGTCTACGCCCTCGACATGGGCGCGCTGCTGGCGGGCACCAAGTACCGCGGGGACTTCGAGCAGCGGCTCAAGGCCGTGCTCAAGCAGCTCTCCAGTAATCCAAAGGCGATCCTGTTCATCGACGAGATCCACACCCTGATCGGCGCCGGTGCCGCCTCGGGTGGGACGCTGGACGCCTCCAACCTGCTCAAGCCCGCCCTGGCGAGTGGGCAACTGCGTTGCATTGGCGCCACCACCTACAACGAATATCGCGGTGTGTTCGAGAAGGACCACGCGCTGTCACGCCGCTTCCAGAAGATCGACGTGGTCGAGCCCAGCGTCGAGGAGACCGTGGCCATCCTGCGGGGTCTCAAGTCCCGCTTCGAGGCACATCACGGCGTGCGCTACACGCAATCGGCCTTGACCACGGCGGCCGAGCTCTCGGCCCGCTTCATCAACGATCGTCACCTGCCGGACAAAGCGATCGACGTCATTGACGAGGCCGGCGCGGCGCAACGCATCCAGCCCAAGTCCAAGCAGAAGAAGGTCATCACCAACAAGGAGATCGAGGACATCGTCGCCAAGATCGCCCGCATCCCGGCCAAGACGGTGGCCGTGGACGAGCGCAACGCGCTCAAGAATCTGGAGCGTGACCTCAAGGCCGTGGTCTTCGGCCAGGACAAGGCGATCGAAGCCCTGGCCGCGGCCATCAAGATGTCGCGCTCGGGTCTGGGCAACCCGCAGAAGCCGATCGGCAGCTTCCTCTTCTCCGGGCCCACTGGGGTCGGCAAGACCGAGGTGGCGCGTCAGCTTGCCTACACTCTGGGGGTGGAGCTGATCCGCTTCGACATGTCGGAGTACATGGAGCGGCATGCCGTCTCACGGCTGATCGGCGCGCCCCCTGGCTATGTCGGCTTCGAGCAGGGCGGGCTGCTGACCGAGGCCATCACCAAGCATCCTTACAGCGTGCTGCTGCTCGACGAGATCGAGAAGGCGCACCCGGACATCTTCAACATCCTGCTCCAAGTGATGGACCATGGCACGCTCACCGACAATAACGGGCGCCGCGCCGACTTTCGCAACGTCATCATCATCATGACCACCAACGCGGGCGCCGAGTCGCTCAACAAGGCCGGCATCGGCTTTGCCCTAGCGGAAAAGAAGGGCGACGAGATGGCCGAGATCAAGCGGCTGTTCAGCCCCGAGTTTCGCAACCGTCTGGACGCGATCATCTCCTTCGCCCCGCTCGACGAGACGATCATCCTCAAGGTGGTGGACAAGTTCCTCATGCAGCTCGAGGATCAACTGCACACCAAGAAGGTCGAAGCCCACTTCACCGACCGGCTACGCGCCCATTTGGCCAAGAAGGGTTTCGATCCGCTCATGGGGGCGCGGCCGATGGCGCGGCTCATTCAGGACACCATCCGCAAGGCGTTGGCCGACGAGCTGCTGTTCGGGCGTTTGGCCGAAGGCGGCCAGGTCACGGTGGACGTGGACGAGGACGGCTCGGTGCGGCTCCTGTTCGACACCGCGAACGAGAGCGAAAACCTGCAGCCGGCTTGAACCGGCTGCGCCCAGTAAGTCCAGGCGACGCCTGCCCTCCGGCCGGGGAGACGCGGCTGGCGACTTGCGTCCCTCCCGGATAACCCCCAGGGAAGTTCTGCATGCCCCGGAGAGCGGGATAGAGCGCCGCGCGCCCGGAGCGCGCGCCGCGAGACATCACATAGAGTTCGGCAGCGCAAAAGAAGTTTTGGCGGAGGCCAACATGCGCGCAACGCATGTTAAGCCGCGAAACGGCGGCCGGGGCCCACATCGCGCAGTGGGTCAAGCGCCCGCGCAGTCAGTTATGCAGATCTTCCCCAGCCGATCCGTCGGCCGATGGGGCTGCAGTTTGCCCTATTAAGACCGCCGGATGGCTGGTGCCGCGTCTTACTTCAGACGACCGGGCAAGGGAATAGGCGAAAGAAGTTTTCCCGGCTCGCCCGGGCCACGTCTTCAAGGGCCACGCCCTTGACACGCGCGATGGTCTCGGCCACGTACACCACGTAAGCCGGCTCGTTGCGCTTGCCCCGGTGCGGCACGGGGGCGAGGTAAGGCGCATCTGTCTCCACCAAGAGCCGCTCGAGTGGGATGGCAGCGGCCACCTCGCGTAGGCTGGCGGCGTTCTTGAAGGTGACGATGCCGGAAAAGGAGATGTAGAACCCCATGGCCATCGCCTGCTCTGCCACCGCCAGCGACTCGGTGAAACAGTGCATCACCCCACCGACCTCATGCGCTCTCTCTTCCGC
>CALAMX010000133.1 GCA_937925755.1 uncultured Burkholderiales bacterium | reverse complement strand
GGCGTTACGCTGAGTGGCCGGGTGTTCCCACATCTGCCGGTTCATGGCCGGTGCGAGCAGCAGCGGGCAGTCGCGCGCCAGACATAGGGTGGAGAGCAGGTCATCGGCGCGGCCCTGGGCAAGCTTGGCCATGAAATCGGCCGAGGCCGGCGCCACTAACACGGTATCCGCCCCGCGCGTAAGTTCGATGTGGGCCATGCCCTGGCGACTGCGCGTGTCCCACAGATCGGTATAGACCGGTTGTCCGGTAATGGCCTGGAAGGTGGCGGGCCCGACGAAGTGGGCTGCCGCCTCGGTCAGGACCACCTGCACCTCGACCCCGGCCTTGACCAGCAAGCGCGCCAGCTCCGCCGCCTTGTAAGCGGCCACACCGCCGGTGACGCCCAGCACGATGCGTCGAAAGGAGAGTTCAGACATGATCGGCGCCCCCTTGTCTACTCAGGCGATGCATCCGTAGTAGAACGTCCGTCTGAGGAGACGCTGAAGCAAGCCGGTAGGGGGTGGGTGATGTGAAGCGTCCTGGGCGGATCCAGCGAGACCATGAACAGATCGGCGAGGGCGCAAGCAGGGCGCAACGCAGCAGGCAACCCGCACAGCAGCCTATCCAGCTTCTTCCGAATGGTCATTCTTGCTCTCAAGAGTATTTTCGAGAGTATTTTGCTCTCCATTTCCAGGATTTTACCCAGTTGCCAGCCTGGCCACACGGGCCGATCGGTGTATGGCCTGTCGACGGTTTGGACATTGCCAACTCACGTAGTCTGTTACGGTGTAGATTTGCAGACGTGTTCTCAAGGAGGGCGAGATGGCGATCACCGATTGGCCGGAAGGGGAGCGCCCGCGCGAGAAGTTGCTCGCGCGCGGGGCGCAGGCGCTGTCGGATGCGGAGCTTTTGGCGATCTTCCTGCGTGTGGGAGTCAAAGGCAAGAGCGCGGTGGAACTCGCGCGCGAACTCCTCGGCCATTTTGGCAGCCTAAACCGGCTGTTCGCCGCCTCCCTGGCCGAGTTTGCTCAGTTCAGTGGGTTGGGGCCCGCAAAGTATGCCCAGCTTCAGGCCGTGCTGGAAATGGCGCGCCGGGCGCTCGCCGAGCAGATGCGCACCGGTGACAGCCTCACCTCTCCCGCCGCGGTGCGCGACTTCCTGCGCCTGCGCCTGTCCGGGCTGCCACACGAGGTCTTTGTGGCCGTCTTCCTCGACGCGCAGAACCGGATGCTGGCGGTCGAGGAACTGTTTCGCGGCACGCTGACCCAAACCAGTGTCTACCCCCGAGAAGTAGTCAAGCGGGCGCTGGCACACAACGCCGGTGGCGTGATCCTGGCACACAACCATCCGTCCGGGGTGGCCGAGCCCAGTCAGGCCGACCATTGGCTGACTCAACAGCTCAAGCAGGCCCTGGCGCTGGTCGATGTGAGGGTGCTGGATCACTTTCTGGTCGCGGGTGACCAAGGTGTGTCGTTCGCCGAGCGCGGCTGGCTGTAGCGCCCTTGCGGCGATCCGTCAGACCCTGGCCCGAGGTTTGCTTGGAGCCTACACCCCCCTTGGTACATGGATCGTCCATGACCCCGACGCAGACGCCTGACTTCGATTTCGATACCTGGGCCGAGCTCGCCCGCAGCGATCCGGAGGCGTTCGAATTGCGCCGCAAGGCACTCATCGAACAGTTGATCGCAGCGGCGCCAGCGCATCTACGCGACCGGCTGCGGGGCTTGCAGTGGCGCATCGACGTCGAGCGCAGGCGCTACAAACACCCGCTCAAATCCTGCATCGCCCTGCATGTCATGATGTGGGAATCGATGTACGGCAAGGGGGGGTTACTCGAGGCGCTTAACCGTCTGCGCGAGCCGCTGCAGGGTGGCTTGCCGCCACCTGCGATGCCATCGGGGAAGGTGCTGCCTTTCCGCCGCTGAAGCAAGGGATACGTTGAAAAAAGCCGCGAGCGGGAGTAAGCGCCCTGCGCCCGGAGCGTGATCAGAAAACGAGCATGAGCGAAGTCTTGGCACCAGGCTGACCAGGGCAGCCGGGAAGGTGAGGCCGCGCAAGCCCCAAGACAAGCCCAGACGGCGCAACGCAGCCGCCCGTCCGCGCAACAATTATTCAGCGTTTCCCAAGGCCACGGGTCAGCCTGTCAAGCTTTCGTCGTCCGCATTGGCGATTCGACCGCTTCGGTTCCTTCCCCCTGCCGGACCCCCTCGGCCAGACGTCCTTCGTCCGGCTGTCGCGCGAGTCCTCCGCATTCATCCGTCGTGTTTTGACATTACTGCCTTGACCATGATATAAATTTATCTTTTTAGCGCAACGGTTGAGGACCCGAACCATGGCCCGAGTCTGTCAAGTCACCGGCAAAAAGCCGATGGTGGGAAACAATGTCTCCCACGCCAACAACAAGACCAAACGCCGCTTCCTGCCCAACCTGCAATACCGGCGCTTCTGGGTCGAGAGTGAAAACCGCTGGGTGCGCCTGCGCCTGAGCAACGCGGGCCTTCGCCTGATCGACAAAAAGGGCATCGATGCCGTGTTGGCAGACCTACGCGCCCGTGGCGAGATCTGAGGAGCAAGATCATGGCGAAAGGCGGACGCGAAAAGATCAAGCTGGAGTCCACGGCTGGCACCGGGCACTTCTACACCACGACCAAGAACAAAAAGACCATGCCGGAGAAGATGGTGATCAAGAAGTACGACCCGAAAGCGCGCAAGCACGTCGAATACAAAGAGACCAAACTCAAGTGAGGTCTCACGGCAGGGTCTGAACCCTGAACAACGAAAAAACCCCGCTCAGGTGGGGTTTTTTCGTTGCACGGCACAGCGTGACGGCTGCTCCGCCGCAGCGCAGCAGCACCAGAACAAGTGAAAATTTGTGGGGTGTCTTGCTGGTTGCGATGTGCTGTGCTCTAAACCGCGTTTTACTGCAGGTCAAGCTCATCGCTGGCGCCCCGTCTGCCTTGCCCTCGGGCGCTCGCGGCGAAATCTTTCACAAGCGGTCACTGGATCTTCTTCTGTTCCTCCTCGATGCGGTCGAGCTCGGCCTCCATCTCCTCGTCGGTGAGGGGGCGGTATTCCTCCTCGGCAGCCGCCGAGGCCTCCTTCTTCACGAGCCAGCCGGCCACCCAGACCCCCGCCTCGTAGAGTAGCCACATCGGCATGGCCAGCATGAACTGGGAGATCACGTCGGGCGGCGTAACAATGGCCGCGATCACGAAGGCACCGACGATCACGTAGGGGCGGGCCTGGCGGAAGCTCTCCACTTCGACCACCCCCATCTTGGCCAAGGCGACCACGACGATAGGGACTTCGAAAGTCACCCCAAAGGCGAGGAACAGGGTGATGACGAAATCTAGATACTTGTTGATGTCGGTCATCACCGCCACCCCCTCGGGGGCGATGCCGACGATGAAGCCAAAGATCACTGGAAAGACCAGAAAGTAGGCGAAGGCCATGCCCAGCAGGAAGAGCACCACGCTCGCCACCGACAAAGGCAGGATGATGCGCTTCTCGTGCGCGTAGAGCCCAGGCGCGACAAAGGCCCAGGCCTGGTACATGGCGAAGGGTAGCGCCAGCAGGAAGGCGGTCATCATGGCCACCTTCACCGGCACGAAGAAGGGCGTGACCACCTCGGTGGCGATCATCTGCCCGCCCTGCGGCAGCGAAGCGAGCATGGGGTGGGCCAGCAGGGCGTAGAGCTCTTTGGCCCAGGGGAATAAGGCGACGAACAGCACGATCCAGACGATGGCGACCTTGAGCAGCCGGTCGCGCAATTCGATCAGGTGAGAGATGAAGGTCTGCTGCTCGTCCATGCCTCATCCGGCTTGGCCGTGCGGCTTGTCGCTATCCTTGCCACCTGTGGCAGGGGGAGCCGGCTCGGCGCTTGGCGCCTCATGCGAGGCGTCCTGGGTGGGCGGTGTTGTCTGCCTATCCGGTGCCTCGGGCGGCGTTTGCGTATGCGCCGTCAGCGCCTCGTAGGCCTTTTGCGTGAGGCCATCGTCCGTGACGGACATGGCCGCCACGACGCGTTTGACCTGATCGGCCTCCTGCTCGATCTCGCGGCGCGTCTCCTCGGCCAGGATTTCGTAGCGCTGTGCGGTCTCCTTCATCTCCTGCTGCAGCCGTCGTAGCTCCTCGAGCTTGAGATCGCGGTCGATATCCTGCTTGACCTGGGCGACATAACGGTTGAGTCGTCCCAGCCATTGCCCCGCGGTGCGGGCGAGCTTGGGTAGGCGCTCTGGCCCGATCACGATCAGGGCAACGAGGCCAATGACCAGCAATTCGGAGAAGGCGATGTCGAACATCAGAGACGATGGGTTGGACGATTCTGCGCGTGGGGCCGGAAGCCGTGCGACCGCTTACACCCCCAGCGCCCGCGGCCACGAGTCTCAGCCTTGCTGCCTCTCCTTGATCTCGCCCTCGATGGTGGTGCCGCTGGCTTGCCCCTGCCTGGGCAGCTCCGCCGGTGGCTCTGTCTTCGACTGCTCCTCTTTCATCGCCTGCTTGAAGCCTTTGACGGCGCCGCCGAGGTCGGCACCGATGTTGCGCAGTTTCTTCGTGCCGAACACCAGCAGAACCACCAGCAGCACGATCAACCAATGCCAGATGCTAAAGCTTCCCATCGCGTCACTCCTTTGCCAAAGTTTGTTTGCGTCTGCCTGCCGTCATCCCATCGGCCGCAGCGGACCGCCGCCGAACACATGCACGTGCAGATGGAAGACCTCCTGTCCACCGCCGCGGCCCGTGTTGATCATCGTCCGGAAACCGCTGGTGAGCCCCTGCTCTTGCGCGAGTTTCGGTGCGAGCAAGAGGATGCGGCCCAGCAGGTCGCGATGCGCCTCGCTGCACTCGGCCAGTGAAGCCACGTGCGCCTTGGGGATGATCATGAAGTGTACCGGAGCCACCGGCCGGATGTCGTGGAAGGCGAGCACTTCCTCGTCTTCATAGACCTTGCGGCTGGGGACCTCGCCGGCGACGATCTTACAAAAAATGCAGTCTTGGGTATTCATGAAGCCTCCTTGCGAGCAGCCTTTTCCTCCAGGCCCGAGGTCCCCTCGCGGCGTGCCAGTTCGGCCAGGACCTCATCGGGATGGATATTGAGATGTGCGAGCAGGACCAGAGAGTGAAACCACAGGTCCGCGGTCTCGTAGACGACCTGTTCGCGTACGCCGTCTTTTGCCGCCATCAGGGTTTCGGCGGCCTCTTCCGCCACCTTCTTCAGGATGGCGTTCAGCCCCTTGTGGTGCAGCCGCGCCACGTAGGAGGTTTGCGGGTCGGCCGTCTTGCGTGCCGCCAGGGTTCTCGCCAGGCGTTGCAGGATGTCCGCTGCGTTCATCACCGATAGATCTCGTGCGGGTCTTTGAGAACCGGTTCCACCGCCTTCCACTCACCATCCTCCAGACGCTGGAAGAAACAACTGCGGCGACCCGTGTGACAGGCGATGCCGCCGACTTGCTCGACCTTGAGCAGGATCACATCCTGGTCACAGTCGAGGCGTATCTCTATGACCTTCTGGATGTGTCCGGATTCCTCGCCCTTGTGCCAGAGCTTCTGGCGCGAGCGCGACCAATACACGGCTTGGCCGCGCTCGGCGGTCTGCTCGAGCGCCTCGCGGTTCATCCAGGCGACCATCAGGACCTCTCCACTTTCAGCATCCTGGGCGATGGCGGGCACCAGTCCCTCCTCGTTCCAATTGATTTTGCCCAACCAGTGCTCATTCATCGCGACCTTTCAGGTGTCTATAACCGCACCTCGACGCCGTGTTCGGCCATGTAGCGCTTGGCCTCACCAACGGTGTATTCGCCATAGTGGAAGATGCTGGCGGCGAGCACCGCGTCCGCGCCGCCCAGCGTGACCCCGTCGACCAGATGCTGCAGGGTGCCGACCCCACCGCTGGCAATGACCGGGATGCGCACCGCGTCGACGACGGCACGGGTCAACGCGAGGTCGAAACCGGTCTTGGCCCCGTCGCGGTCCATGCTGGTGAGCAGGATCTCACCGGCGCCCAACTGCTCCATCTTCTGCGCCCAGGCGACGGCGTCGAGGCCGGTGGCGCGGCGGCCGCCATGGGTGTAGACCTCCCAGCGTGGCTGCGGTTTATCCGCGACCTGTTTGGCATCGATGGCCACCACGATGCACTGAGAACCAAAGCGGTCGGCGGCCGCCTGGATGAGGCCGGGGTTGACCACCGCGGCGGTGTTGATCGACACCTTGTCTGCGCCGGCGTGCAGTAGCCGGCGCACGTCGTCCACGCTGCGCACGCCGCCGCCCACGGTGAGAGGGATGAAGACCTGTGCGGCGACGTCCTCGATGATGTGCAGGATGATGTCGCGCTCGTCCGAGCTGGCGGTGATGTCGAGGAAGGTCAGCTCGTCGGCCCCTTGCTCGTCATAGCGCCGGGCGATCTCGACCGGGTCGCCGGCGTCACGCAGGTTGACGAACTGCACCCCCTTGACCACGCGGCCGGCGGTGACGTCCAGACACGGGATGATGCGCTTGGCCAGACCCATGCTCACTCGATACGGTACTCGGCCGAGCGGCCATGTGCCTGCAGGCCCTCGCCGTAGGCGAGCGCTGCGGCCAACTCGCCGAGCGTGCGCGCGCCCTCGCGGGAGACCTGGATGAGGCTGGAGCGCTTCTGGAAGTCATACACCCCCAGGGGCGAGGAGAAGCGAGCGGTGCGCGCGGTGGGCAGTACGTGGTTGGGTCCGGCGCAGTAGTCGCCCAGGGCCTCGCAGGTGTAGCGTCCCAGGAAGATGGCGCCGGCGTGGCGTATTGAGGGCAATAGGGCCTGCGGGTCTTCGACCGAGAGCTCGAGGTGCTCTGGGGCGATGCGGTTGGCGATCGCGGCCGCCTCGGCGAGGTCGCGGCAGCGGATCAGCCCACCGCGCGTGGCGAGCGACTGCGCGATCACCGCCTGGCGCGGCAGGGTGGGCAGCAACCGGGCGATTGCCGCCTCGACCGCGTCGAGGAAGGCGGCATCGGGCGATACCAGGATGGACTGCGCCAGCTCGTCGTGCTCGGCCTGGGAGAACAGATCCATGGCAATCCATTCGGGATTGGTCTGGCCGTCGCAGATGACGAGGATCTCGGAGGGGCCGGCGATCATGTCGATACCCACCACGCCAAAGACGCGCCGCTTGGCCTCGGCGACATAGGCGTTACCTGGGCCGACGATCTTGTCCACCTGTGGCACCGTCTCGGTGCCATAGGCCAGCGCCGCCACGGCCTGGGCGCCGCCGATGGTGAAGACGCGGTCCACACCGGCGATGGCGGCGGCGGCCAGTACCAGGTCGTTTTGCACCCCGTCGGGCGTGGGCACGACCATGATCAGCTCGCGTACCCCCGCCACCTTGGCCGGGATGGCGTTCATGAGCACTGATGAGGGGTAGGCGGCCTTGCCACCCGGGACGTAGAGCCCGACGCGATCGAGGGGGGTAACCTGCTGGCCGAGCAGGGTACCGTCCGCTTCCGTGTAGGTCCAGGATTGCGTGAGCTGGTGCTCGTGATAGCGACGGATGCGCTCGGCAGCGGTCGTCAGGGCCCGCTCGATTCGCAGCGGCAAGGCCTGGCGGGCCGCAGCCAGGCGCTCGGCCGGAATTTCCAGCTCGGCCACGCTCGTTGCCTGCAGGCGATCGAAGCGGGCGGTGTACTCGAGCACGGCCGCATCCCCCCGGCTGCGCACCGCCGCGAGGATCTCCGCCACGGCAAACTGCACGGCGCTGTCGGTTTCGACGGAAAAGGCGAGCAGCCGGTCGAGCTGCTGGCTGAAATCGGGGGCGGCGGAATCCAGTCGGGTGATCGGCAGGTATTGGCTCATGACAGGTATGGCGCAGGGGTCGGTTGCATTATATGCCGAACTCAGGCCGCTGCTCGGCGGAAGGCGTCGATGATGGGCTGCAGTTGCCGGTGTTTGAGCTTGAGCGCGGCCTGGTTGACGATCAGGCGCGAGCTAATCGGGGCGATCTCCTCCACTGCGGCGAGGTTGTTGGCCTTGAGCGTGCCGCCGGTGGAGACCAAATCGACGATGACGTCGGCCAGCCCCACCAGGGGGGCGAGCTCCATCGACCCGTAAAGCTTGATCAGATCGACGTGCACCCCTTTGGCGGCGAAGAACAGGCGCGCGGTCTGCACATACTTGGTCGCTACCCGCAGCCGCGCCCCACGCCGCACCGCAGCCTCGTAATCGAAGCCGAGCGGGGCGGCGACCATCATGCGGCAGCGGGCGATGTTGAGGTCCACCGGCTGATACAGGCCCTCGCCGCCGTGCTCCATCAGCACGTCCTTGCCGGCCACGCCCAGGTCGGCCGCCCCATGCTGGACGTAGGTCGGCACGTCAGTGGCGCGTACGATGATCAGGCGCACGTCCGGCCGGTTGGTGGCGATGATCAGCTTACGTGAGCGCTCCGGGTCCTCCGTGGGCTCGATGCCGGCGGCGGCGAGCAGTGGCAGGGTCTCTTCGAAGATGCGGCCCTTGGACAGGGCGAGGGTGATGCTCATGATTGCACGCGTCTTATGAGGGCTCCGAGTGCGGCGAGCTTTTCTTCCAGTCGCTCGTAACCGCGATCCAGGTGATAGATACGGTCCACCACGGTCTCGCCCTCGGCGACCAGGCCGGCGATGACCAGGCTGGCCGAGGCTCTGAGGTCCGTGGCCATGACGGTGGCGCCGGTGAGCTTGTCCACACCGGTCACCACCGCCGTGTTGCCGTCGATGCGGATGTCCGCCCCCAGACGGGTGAGCTCTACGGCGTGCATGAAGCGGTTTTCGAAGATGGTCTCGCGAATCACCGCCGTGCCTTCGGCCACTGAGTTCAGCGCCATGAATTGCGCCTGCATGTCGGTGGGAAAGGCCGGGTAGGGCGCGGTGCGGATCGACACGGCTTTGAGGCGCGGTGGTGCGCGCAGGTGGATGGCCTCGTGGTTGAGGGCCTTTTCACTGACGATCTCACAGCCGGCATCCATGAGCTTGTCGATCACCGCATCGAGATAGCCGGCCGAGGTGCCCGTGAGCCGCACCTCGCCACCGGTGATGGCGGCGGCGGCGAGGTAGGTCCCGGTCTCGATGCGATCGGGCATGATGCGGTGGGTGGCGCCGTGCAGCCGCTCGACCCCATGGATGCGGATGACGTCGGTACCCGCGCCGCTCACCCGCGCGCCCATGGCGTTGAGGCACTGGGCGAGGTCCACCACCTCGGGCTCGCGCGCGGCGTTCTCGATCACCGTCTCGCCTTGGGCAAGACAGGCCGCCATCATCAGGTTCTCGGTACCGGTGACGGTGACCATGTCGGTGAAGATGCGCGCACCCTTGAGCCGCGTGGCGTGGGCGTGGATGTAACCGTGCTCGACCGAGATCTCTGCACCCATGGCCGCGAGGCCCTTGATGTGCTGTTCGACGGGCCGTGCGCCAATGGCGCAACCACCGGGCAGCGACACCCGCGCCTCGCCATGCCGCGCCACCAGGGGGCCGAGCACTAGGATGGCGGCGCGCATCGTCTTGACCAGCTCGTAGGGAGCGAACGGGTTGTCGAGCTGGGCCGCCGCCAGGGTCACCGTATCCCCCTCGCGTGCCACCCGCACGCCCATCTGCTGCAGCAGCTTGAGCATGGTGCGGATGTCGTTCAAAGCCGGCACGTTGGTCAGCGTCACTGGCTCACGGGTGAGTAGCGCCGCGCACATGAGCGGCAGCGCCGCGTTCTTGGCACCGGAGATGGCGATCTCGCCCTGCAAGCGGCGGCCGCCAGTGATCACCAGTTTATCCATGTGCCGCCTTCTGGCGCTCGGCCCATTCCTCCGGGGTGAAGGTCTGCATGGACAGGGCGTGGATGTCGGTCTTCATGCGCTCACCCAGGGCGGCATAGACGCGCTGGTGGCGCGCGACCGGCAGCTTGCCGCGGAACTCGGGCGAGACGATGACGGCCTCGAAATGCTGGCCGTCGCCGGTCACCTGCAAGTGTTCGCAGGCGAGGCCAGCGCGGATCCAGGCTTCGATCTGTTCGGGTGTCACCATGGTGGACTCTTCGAAGAAGGTCAATGCCGCAGTTTATAGCCGCGCTCGAGCAGCAGCAAAGTGATCCCCGTGAGCACGAGCACACAGGGCAGCACCACCGCCATACCGATGCCCGGCGGCATGTCGGATTGGCCGAAGAAGCCATAGCGAAAGCCGTCGATCATGTAGAAAACGGGGTTCCAGTGTGAAACCTTCTGCCAGAAAGGCGGCAGCGAATGGATCGAATAGAACACCCCGGACAGGAAGGTGAGCGGCACGATCAGAAAGTTCTGGATGCCGGCCAGGTGGTCGAACTTCTCCGCCCAGATCCCAGCGAGGATGCCGATTGTGCCAAACACCGCGCTGGCCGACAGAGCGAAGGCGAGCATCCACAACGGGTGGACGAGTGTGAGATCGGTGAAGACGAGTCCCACCAGACCGACACCAAGGCCCACCACCAGCCCGCGCACCATCGCCGCCAGGAGATAGGCGAGGAAGAATTCGACATAGGACAGCGGTGGCAGCAGCACGAAGACGATGTTGCCGGTGATCTTCGACTGGATCAGGCTGGAGGAGGAATTGGCGAAGGCGTTCTGCAGCACCGACATCATGATCAGGCCCGGCATGAGAAAGGCGGTGTAGGATACGCCGGGATAGACCTGCACGTGTTCTTCCAGCACGTGCGAGAAGATCAGCAAGTAAAGCAGCGCCGTGAGGATCGGCGCCGCCACGGTCTGCAGCATCACCTTCCAGAAGCGCAGCAGTTCTTTGTGAAACAGCGTAGTAAAGCCGGTCATGCCTCAACCCTGTTGCGCCATTACGCGCAAGAAGACGTCCTCCAGATCGGCCTTAGCGATCGTCATGTCCTGCACGCGGATGCCCGCCGCGCGTAGGCTGGCCAGCACCGTCTCGATCTCGGCATAATCGGTCAGGCGCAGGCAGTAGCGCCCGTCGCGGCATTCGATCAGCCAACGTCTGAGTTGCGCAGGCAGGTACGGCGGATCGAGCTTAAGTTCCAGACGGCGTTCTGCCTCGCAACTCAAGAGTCGCGCGGTGTGGTCGAGAGCGACGATGCGTCCCTGTTTGAGCATGGCCACGCGCTCGCACAAGGCCTCGGCCTCCTCCAGGTAGTGGGTGGTGAGCAGGATGGTGTGGCCTTCACGGTTGAGGCGCCGGATGAAGGCCCAGAGGCTCTGGCGCAGCTCGACGTCCACGCCGGCGGTGGGCTCGTCGAGTACGATCACCGGCGGCCGGTGCACCAGCGCCTGGGCCACCAGCACACGCCGCTTCATGCCGCCCGACAACCGCCGCATGTTGGTGTCGGCCTGGTCCTCGAGGCCCAGGTGGACGAGCAGTTCGTCGATCCAGTCGTCGTTGTGCCGCAACCCATAATAGCCCGACTGAATGCGCAGGGTCTCGCGCACCGTGAAGAAGGGGTCGAACACCAGCTCCTGCGGCACCACGCCCAGTAGGCGGCGGGCGGCGCGATAGTCATCGAGCACGTCGTGACCCATGACCTCGGCGCGACCCGCTGTGGCGCGGGCGAGCCCCGCTAGGATGCTGATGAAGGTGGTCTTGCCGGCGCCGTTGGGACCGAGCAGGGCGAAGAACTCACCTTGCTCCACGGTCAGGTCGATGCCGCGCAGGGCATGCACGTCCTTGTAGCGTTTTTCCAACGCACGGGCGCGGATGGCCGCAGTCATCGGGTCATACCGAGGTTCGGACCGACACCGCCAGACGGGTTAGCGCAAGAGCGTATCCACGCCGTAGAGGCGGGCAAGGCTAATCAGGCTGTCGGGCACATTGCGGAACTCGAGACGGCGACCGGCCGCCTGGGCACGCCGCCGCCAGGCGAGCATGAGGCTCAAGGCAGAGGAATCGACCTTGCCGACCCTGGCAAAATCGACCTCGGTCACCCCCTGGGCGATCGCCTCGGCACCCAGGCTGAGTAGCTGATGGGCGCGCTCGAGCGTGAGCGCCTCCTCCAAGTACAGGACCTGACCATCACGCCGCATGGGCTTTAGTTGGTCGCCGAACGGTTACGCCGCGCCAGCGCTGCGATCAAGCCGTCGATGCCGCCGCGCCGCACCTCGCTGTTGAAGGAGTTGCGATAGGTGGTGACCAGGCTCACGTTGTCCACCAGTACGTCGTACACCTTCCAGCCGTCCGCCTGGCGCTCCATGCGGTAATCGATGGTGATCGGCGTCGAACCCGGGCGGCTGACCTCGGTGCTGACGGTCACATCGCTGTCGCCCGGCCGCATGCGCAGCGGCTTGAAGTCGATGCGATAGTCCGCCACGCTGGCGATCGAGGCGGCGTACGTACGTACCAGCAGGGCGCGGAACTCCGCGACGAGGCGCTGCTGCTGCTCTGGGGTAGCCTGCGCCCAGTTGCGCCCCACCGCCAGTTGGGTCATTTGCCGAAAGTCGAAATGCGGCAAGACTTTGGCATCCACCAGTTCGTAGATCTTCTGCGCATTGCCCGCACGGATCTCACGGTCGCGCTTGACGATCTCGATGACTTCGTGGGTAGTGTTGCGGGCGAGCACGTCGGGTGGTATGACCTCGGCCGCGAGGGCTTGGCTGCCGAGCACGAGCGGGACCACCAGGGTCAGCAGGAGGCTCAGTAAGACGTTCAACATGCGTGTCTACCTGTATTTGAGCAAATACTGATGTTGCCAATCTGGCGCCAACCGCTGCCGGCGTCAAGGGCCGTCAGCGGGTCTGGCGCCGCCGCCACCGCCTTCCTCGGCCTTGCTGTAAAGGAATTTGCCGATCAGGTCCTCGAGGACGATGGCCCCCTGGGTCAAGCGGATCCTGTCGCCATTGGACAACATCTTCTCTGAGCCGCCCGCCTCCAGGGCCACGTACTGCTCACCTAGCAGGCCCGAGGTCATGATGGCGGCGGTGGTATCCGTGGGGAATTTGTACGGGTGGCCGATGCTCAAGGTGACCACCGCCTCGTAGGTCGTGTTGTCGAAGCGGATGTCGGTCACCCGCCCCACCACCACGCCGGCGCTCTTGACCGGGGCGCGGACCTTCAAGCCCCCAATGTTGGCGAAAGAGGCGGTGACCGTGTAGGTCTTGCCCGCCTCGAAGGCGCTGAAGCTGCCCACCTTGAGGGCCAGGAAGAGCAAGGCCGCCAGGCCGGCGGCGACGAACAGGCCGACCCATAGGTCCAGGGTCGTTTTTTTCATGGTCATCTCAGACTCCGCGGAACATGAAAGAGGTCAGGACGAAGTCCCACGCGAGGATGGCCAGGCTGGAGCTGACCACGGTACGGGTGGTGGCGCGCGACACCCCCTCTGCGGTGGGCGGTGCATCATAGCCCTCGTAGAGCGCGATCACCGTGACCACCACACCGAAGACCACGCTCTTGATCACACCGTTCAGGATGTCGTCGCGAAAGTCCACCGCCGCCTGCATCTGCGACCAGAAGGCGCCCTCGTCCACCCCGATCAACACCACGCCCACCAGATAGCCGCCGAAGATGCCCATGGCGGAGAACAGCGCGGCCAGCAGCGGCATGGAGATGACGCCGCCCCAGAAACGCGGCGCCACCACGCGGGCGATGGGGTCCACCGCCATCATCTCCAGGGCGGCGATCTGTTCGGTCGCCTTCATCAAGCCGATCTCCGCGGTCATGGCCGAGCCGGCACGGCTAGCGAAGAGCAGCGCCGCCACCACCGGCCCGAGCTCGCGCACGAGTGAGAGGGCCACCAGGATACCGAGTGCCTCTTCCGAGCCGTAGGTCTGCAGGGTTTCAAAGCCCTGTAACCCTAGGACCATGCCGACGAACAGCCCCGAGACCAGGATGATGATGAGCGAGAGTACACCGGCGGAGAAGATCTCCTTGACCACCAGATGCGGGCGGCGCACGCAGGTGCCGGAATAGAGCAGGGTGAGGGCGAAAAAGCGGGTGGCCATCCCCAAGCGCCAGACCGAGTGGATCACACGTCCACCTAAGTGGCGCAGTAGGGTAATCAGCGTCTCAGGCATGCGCGAGCCCCAGTTCCTCGGCAAAGTCGGGCGCCGGGTGGTGGAAAGGCACCGGCCCGTCCTCCTCGCCGTGCACGAATTGATGGACATACGGCAGGTCGGAGGCGCGGATGTCCTGCGGGGTGCCCTGGGCGACGATCACCCCTTCGGAGATGAAGTAGACATAGTCCACGATCTTGAGCGACTCCTGTACGTCATGGGTGACCACCAGCGAGGTGAGGCCCAGGGTGTCGGTGAGCCGCCGGATCAGATCCCCAGCCACGCCCAGCGAGATGGGGTCCAGCCCGGCGAAGGGCTCGTCATACAGGATCAGCATGGGGTCGAGCGCGATGGCGCGTGCGAGTGCCACCCGTCGCGCCATCCCGCCGGATAGTTCCGCCGGCATCAGGTCCTGGGCGCCGCGCAATCCCACCGCGTTGAGCTTCATGAGCACGAGGTCGCGGATCATCTCCTCGGGCAGGTTGGTGTGCTCACGCAACTGGAAGGCCACGTTGTCGTAGACCGACAGGTCGGTGAACAAAGCGCCGAACTGGAACAGCAT
>CALAMX010000132.1 GCA_937925755.1 uncultured Burkholderiales bacterium | reverse complement strand
GATCTCGGCGATGGGCGCCCCGCTGGCGAGCAGGTCGCGGCTCACCTGGGCGAGATCGTCGAGGGTAAGTCCCTCGGCGGGCAGCGACAGCAGGCTGGAGCCACCGCCGGAGATCAGGGCCAGGATATGGTCCTGCGGCGCGGTGCTAGAGACCAGATGCAGGACCTCTCCGGCCGCCTGCAAGACGGCCGCATCCGGCAGGGGGTGGCCGGCAGTGAACACCCGGATCGACCGGGTCGGCATGCCATGGTCGTGGCGGGTGACCACCAGGCCATCCAGTCGCAGGCTCGGCGGGGCGTGCGCCTCCACCACCGCCGCCATGGCCGCGGCCGCCTTGCCGGCCCCCACCACCCGCAGTCGCCCGCACCTTCGCAGGGACAGATGCGGCGGCAGCACACGCTCGGGCTGCGCCGCAGCGATGGCGGCGGCATGGGCCGCATGAAGAAGGTCGATCGGTTGCAAGACGGCGCTCGAACGGGTTGGCGGGTCGCCCCTGCGCAACGCTGGCGACTTGTTGTATTGTCCCGCAACGACGACCACCCTGCATGACGCCATGTCGACACCCGCCCCACCGCCGCCCGATCCTTCCCTGCAGGCCATCATCCTGGCTGGCGGACTCGGCACCCGACTGCGCAGCGTGGTGCCAGACCTGCCCAAACCCATGGCGCCCGTGGCCGGCCAGCCCTTCCTCGCCCACATCCTCGACGCCTTGGTCGAGGCGGGCTTCGCCACGGTCGTGTTGGCCGTAGGGTATCGCCACGAGGTGATCCGTCAGCATTTCGGCCATGCCTACCGGGGCCTGCCGCTCACCTACTCCGTCGAATCCAGCCCGCTGGGCACGGGCGGCGCCATCCGTCTCGCCGCCCCGCACCTCAAAGCCGACCCGGTCTTCGTCCTCAACGGCGACACCTATCTCACGCTCGACTACCGGGCCATGCATGCCGCCCATCTCTCGGCTGGCGTGCGGCTCAGCGTCGCGGTCTGCGCGGTGCTCGACGTCGGGCGCTACGGCAGCGTCGAGGTCAGGGCCGACCGCATCGTCGGCTTTCGCGAGAAAGGGCACAGCGGCCCCGGCCTGATCAACGCCGGGACCTATCTCATCGGTGCCGAGCTCATCGCGCAGATCCCTGAGGGCCGGCCACATTCCTTCGAACAGGATCTACTCGTGCCCCAGGTGGCGACGTTGCGTCCGCTCGCCTTTCTCACCCAAGGCCGCTTCATCGACATCGGCGTACCGGCGGACTATGCCCGCGCCCAGGCCCTCTTCGCCCCGTCGGACGGGACCCGCGCATGATGACGCCCAAGCCCCGCCGTGCCCTGTTCCTCGACCGGGATGGGGTGATCAACGTGGAAAAGAATTATGTCCACCGCATCGAGGACTTCGAATTCATGCCAGGCATCTTCGAGCTGTGCCACGCCGCCCGCGACCGCGGGCTCGCCTTGGTAGTGGTTACCAATCAGGCCGGCATCGGCCGCGGCTACTACACCGAGGCCGAGTATCAGCGCCTCACCGCCTGGATGCTGGGCGAGTTTCGGGCGCGCGGCATCAACCTGGATGCCGTCTATCACTGCCCCTACCATCCCACGGCCGGGATCGGCGACTACCGGCGTGAATCCTTCGACCGCAAACCCAATCCTGGCATGCTGCTCAAGGCGCGCGACGCACTAGGCTTGGACCTGCCTCGCTCGGTGCTGATCGGCGACAAGGCCTCCGACATCGCAGCGGGCCGTGCGGCCGGGGTGGGGCACCTGCTGCTGCTCGGTGAGAGTGCGGTCGATCCCGTGGACGCCAAAGATGTGGTGAGCGTGGCCGACCTCGCCGAGGCACGGCGCAGACTGCTCGAGCTCCTCGCCGCCGACCCCGCCTGAGGCCGTTCAGCCGATCAGCCGGCGGATGATCTCGGCGCGCTGGTCCGAGGTGAAACGGCTAACCGTGCGCTCACGCCCATAGCGGCCCATGCGCTCGGCCTCCTCCGGATGTTCCAGCAGATAGGCGATGCCCTCCTCCACTGCCTGCACGCGCTCGCCGTCCACCCGCAGCCCGTTGCGCCCGTCCTCCACGGCCGAACCGGTGCCGCCGGCGCGCCCAGCGATGACCGGCTTGGCACAGGCATTGGCCTCCATGTAGACCAGGCCAAAGCCCTCGGTATCGCCGTTGATATCCCGGTTGGGCATGGCGAAGAGGTCGCAGGCGTTGTACCAGCGCGGCAACTCCTCCATGGAAACGTGGCCGAGCAGGTGCACACGCTCGCGCACCCCCATTTCCTGCGCCAGACCCTCGAGATAATCGCGATCCTCGCCGATGCCGACGATGGCGTAGTGCACGTCTAGCCCCCGCCGCAGCAACCCGGGCAAGGCGCGCACCACCTGATCGAAGCCCTTGCGCCGTTGCAGCCGCCCCACCGACAGGATGAGCCGTTGTCCATCGGTGAGTCCCAGGCCCTGACGCAGGTCCTGGAAAGGGAGCCCCGGGCGCATGCGTTCGACGTCCACGGTCGGATAGGTCATGACGATACGCTCCGGCCGCACGCCGATCAGGGCGATCAGGGTCTCGCGGGTGAAGTCGCTGTTGGCCAGGATGTGGTCGGCACGGCGCAGGGCGAAGCACATGGTCTTGAACTTCCGGCCTCGCCCCCAGCCCGTGAGCTCCTCACCGTGGGCATAGATCAGCACCTTGGCGCCGATCATGCGCCCCACCGCCCAGGCGACGATGCCCTCCGGCAGCGCCCGCCCGGCAAAGACGGCCCGGAAGCGGTGGCGGGCGGCCAGGGTCAGCGCCTTGCCGAACAGCTTGGAATAGATCACCAGCGACTCCGGCCGCAGCCAGGGGTTACGCTTGAGTTCGAGCCGGTGGATGGTGTTCGGGTGGGTCTGGTCGAACTCGGCCGCCCCCGGCACATCGGCGGTGACAATGTGCACCGTCTTGCCGCCCAGACGGCGGAAATCGTCGTCGAAGGACACCGCCGTCCCCCCCTTGGTGGGCAGGAACAGCTCGGTGATCATCAGCAGTGGGGTGTTGTCGCTCATCAATGGCTGCTTGGCATCGCCGTCCATGCGCTCACGCCGGGTGCACCGCCTGCCCGCCTGCTGGGGTCAAGCGGGGATTGAACAGCCAGGCCAGGCCCGCGAGCTTGGCGCAGCGCATGAATCCGCGCAGCTCACGCACCCGTGCGCGCCAGGCGGCAAAGCGGGTAGAGAATCCTGTGGCCGCCCGCCCTGGCGAGAGGTAGATGGAGGCCAAGGTAGCCGTATCCAGGAACCTGAGCTCAGGATAGAGGTGCAGGGCCTGTTCGATCAATTCGCCCAACGCCGCCAGTGCCTGCTCGGCCGTCGCCGCCTCGCCGATGAAGTTGCTGCGGTGGGTCTCCAACAGACAAGGCCGGCGCTGGGCCCATTTGCGCCGCAGGGCGGCCAGCCCCTGGGCGGCCCGGTGACCACGCTCCGGCTCGAAGTAAGCGTCGCGCACGACATAGCGGACACCTGGCCCGGACTGTCCATTGACGATGGGGCCGCTGTCGCAGTCGGGCAATCCGGCGGCATTGCGGCAGCGGCTGCGCAGACCCGGCGTCACCACTACCTCTACTCCCGCGCGGGCCCAGGCCGCCTCGACGCGTGCGTCCCAGACGAAGGTGGGCGGCACGGCCACCCGCGGTCTCTCGCCAAAGAGCCGTTCGAACAACGCCACCTCCTCGCGCACCGCTGCCGCGATCGCCTCGTCCGACAAAGGGCGCGAGGGCAGCACCGAGGCGTCGGTCCAACGGCTTTGCAGATGCGCGGGCAGGCGTTCCGTGGCGGGCAGCGAGTCAGACTCCAGCCAGGCCCTGACGCTGGGGTCTGGGCTCGCCATCAAGGCCGGCGGCCAGTAGTGTTCCATGCCGTGCAGCTGCAGGGCGAACACCCCGGCCCGCCGCCCGCGTTCGATGGCCGCACGCAACGGAGCGAAGACCGGGTCTTCCAGGGTCCGGCAGCGATAGTGGCCTTCGCGGCGGATGGCCGGTCCATCCGGCCCCGCCAACACAAGGGCGAGAGTCATCACCGGAGGTCGCCCGTCGCAGTCTCTGAATCGGGTCAACAGATCCACCAGGCGATTGAGGGCCTGCGTCTGGCTCTCGACCGGCCCCGCCCCCCAGTCGTCGCTCTCGATGATCAGCACCGGCTGGTCGAGCACCGGCTCCCGCCACAGGGCCATGAGGCCGCGCCGGTACCACAGCAAGGTGCCAGCGACCAGAGCCAACCAAGCGAGTGGAAACAGTAACAGGAAGCTCATCACGGTGCGCATACATCGTGTGGAGTTTAACCCACAACGTCATTCGTCCTATAATCGACACCGCCGGACCACTGCGGAGGGCATGCGCGTCGTTCAAGCTTCAGCGCGGGCGACATGGATTCGGCGCTGTTGCCTTGTAGGTAAAGGAAGAAATCAGCCCGCTTTGGACGCGTTCGAGCGAACCGCTTCCGTGCCGAACAGACGGGCGAGCTCGGCACCCGGGTCCGCTGCACGCATGAAGGCCTCGCCCACCAAGAAGGCGTGCACGCCATGGCTACGCATCCGTTCGACGTCCTCACGTGTCAGAATGCCCGATTCGGTGACGACGATGCGCTCACCGGCCTGGATCGACTGGACGGGTATCCGGGGCAGCAACTTGAGCGTGGTCTCGAGCCGGGTCTCGAAGGTGCGCAGATTACGGTTGTTGATGCCGATGAGCGGGGTCTTGAGGGTGAGGGCCGCCGCGAGTTCGGCGGCGTCGTGCACCTCGACCAGCACGGCCATCCCCAGGCTGTGGGCCAGCGCCTCCAGCTCGTGCAGGGCCGCCAGGTTGTAATGTCCCTCCCCGGCGACAGCGCCATGAACCTCGAAGGCGGCGACGATCAACAGGATGGCATCCGCCCCCATGACCCGCGCCTCGAAGACCTGGTAGGGGTCGATGACAAAATCCTTGCGCAATACCGGCAGATCGCAGGCGTCGCGCGCCGCGCGCAAGAATTCCGGCGCGCCTTGGAAAAACTGCCGATCGGTCAGCACCGACAGACAGGCCGCGCCGGCGCGCGCATAACTCGTGGCAATCTCAGCCGGCCGGAAGTCCTCGCGCAGCACCCCCTTGCTGGGGCTGGCCTTCTTGATCTCGGCAATGACCGCCGGCTTGCCCCGTTCGATGTGTTCGCGCAGCGCGCCAACGAAATCGCGTGGCGGCGGTGCCCACTGTGCCGCCTCACGCAAGGCCTCCAGGGGCTCCTCGCGCCGGCTGGCGGCAATCTCGTCGTGTTTGACGGCGAGGATACGCTTCAAGATGTCAGACACCGGCCACCGCCTCGCGCAAGGGTAAAAGACCCCATGGGTCGGGCCGAGTGCGGGCTTGGCGGGCCGCGCGTAGTGCCCAGACCAGCGCCCGCGCCTGCTGCCCCGTACAACTCGGGCGCAACTTGCGGTCAGATTCCTGGGTCGCAATGGTCAAGCCGGCCATGCGCACTAGTATACGGCAGCTCAGAAACCGCTCAAACCGCCTCCACGCGCACCCGCGGCGAGATCGCCGTGAGCAGCTCATAGGCGATGGTCCCTGCTGCCCCCGCGACCGTCTCCACCGGCAACCCCGGCCCCCAAAGCCGCACCGGACTGCCCACATGGGCGCCTGGCACCGCGCTCAAGTCCACCGCCAGCATGTCCATGGACACTCGACCCAGGGTGCGCGTCAGCCGACCCTCCACCAGGATGGGGGTGCCCGTGTTGGCGTGGCGTGGGTAACCGTCGGCATAGCCGCAGGCCACGACACCTACGCGCAGGTCGCGCGGGGCGACGAAGGCGGGCCCGTAGCCCACCCCCTCGCCCTTGCGCACGTTCTGCACGGCGATCAGGGCGGATTCCAGCGTCATCGCTGGGATGAGGCCCAGGTCTTCACCGGTCTGTGCCGCGAAAGGCGATACCCCATAGAGCATGATGCCAGGACGCACCCAATCGCCCAAGGTCTCCGGATAGCGCAGCAGGGCCGCCGAGTTGGCCAGGGTGACGGGCAGGCCCAGGCCCTCAGTGGCGGCCTGGAAGCGGGCGCATTGCTCGGCCACGCCGCTCGCCGGCTCGTCGGCGCTGGCGAAATGGGTCATGAGCGTGATGCCGCCAACCTGGGGGGCGGCGCGCAGACGCTCGACCACCGCCTTGACGCGCTGTGGCGGCAGGCCCAGGCGGTGCATGCCGGTATCGACCTTGACCAGGACGTCGACGCGATTGTCCAGACGTGCCCTGGTGAGCACCTCGGCCTGGTCCTCGCGGTGCACCACCGGCCGTAGCCGCAGCCGCGCGATCTCCGGTAGCTCGTCGGAGTGGAACCAGCCCTCCAGCAAGACGATAGGATGCGTATAACCCTGCGAACGCAGCGCCGCTGCCTCGTCTAGGGTCAGCACCGCGAAACCATCAGCCGCGCGCAGAGCGTCGGCCACCCGCGCGAGCCCGTGACCATAGCCATTCGCCTTGATGACGGCGAGGATGCGCGCCCTGCCCGCCAGGCGCCGCGCCACACCCAGGTTGTGCGTCAACGCCGTCGTGTCGATGCGCGCGATCAAGGGTCTACGGTTCATGGGCGTCTGGCCCAGCAAACCAGCTTAAGTCGTCAGTCCTTCGAGATCGCTTTGGTGACCGCCAGCGCTGCATCACATCACCTGCACTTCGCGCCCAGCCGCCGCCACCGAGCCCTAAGCAACGGGCAAGCCCGCGGCATAGTTCTCGAAGCGCGTATACTCGCTGAGGAAAGTCAGGCGCACGGTGCCGGTCGGGCCGTTGCGCTGTTTACCGATGATGATCTCCGCCGTGCCGCGATCCGCGCTGTCTGGATTGTAGACCTCGTCGCGGTAGATGAACAGGATCACGTCGGCGTCTTGCTCGATCGCCCCCGACTCGCGCAAGTCCGACATCACCGGCCGCTTGTTGGGGCGCTGTTCGAGCGCGCGGTTGAGCTGAGAGAGGGCGATCACTGGCACGTGCAGCTCTTTCGCCAAGCCCTTGAGCGAGCGTGAGATCTCCGAGAGCTCGGTGGCGCGGTTCTCGCCGCTGCCGGTGCCAGACATCAGCTGCAAGTAGTCGAGCACGATCAGCCCCAGACGCCCGTCCTTGCACTGGCGCGCCAACCGTCGCGCACGAGCGCGCACCTCCATGGCTGTCAGCCCCGGAGACTCGTCGATGTAGATCGGTGCCTCGTCCAGCACGCCGATGGCATAGGTAAGCTTGTGCCACTCCTCGTCGCCGATGCGGCCCGTGCGCAGCTTGTGCTGGTCGAGCCGGCCGACCGAGCCGAGCATGCGCATCACCAGTTGGCTGGCCGCCATCTCCATGCTGAACACTGCCACCGGTAGTTTTGCCTCCAGCGCCACGTTCTCGGCGATGTTGAGCGAGAAAGCGGTCTTGCCCATGGAGGGCCGGCCGGCGACGATGATCAGGTCCCCCGGCTGCAGCCCGGAGGTCTTTGCGTCCAGGTCGGTAAAGCCGGTCGGCACCCCGGTCACATCGCTCGGGTTATCGCGGTTGTAGAGCTCGTCGATGCGGTTTACCGCCTCGATCAGCAGCGGCTTCAATTCTAGAAAACCCTGGCCTCCGCGGGCACCTGCCTCGCGAATCTCAAACACACTTGCCTCGGCCTCGTCGAGAATCTGCGCGGCAGAACGTCCGGCTGGGTGGTAGGCCGACTCGCTGATTCTCACGCCCACCTCGGCGAGCTTGCGCAGCACCGAGCGCTCGCGCACGATCTCGGCATAGCGGCGGATATTGGCCGCCGAAGGGGTGTTGTTGGCGAGGTCCGACAGGTAGGCGAGCCCCCCGACCTCCTCCAACTGGTTGTGCGAGGCCAGGGCCTCGGCCACGGTGATGACATCGGCGGGCTTGCCCTCGTCGATCAGCCGACTGATCTGCCGCCAGATGGCGCGGTGCGCGGCGGCATAAAAGTCCTGCTCGTTGAGCAGATCGGCCACCCGGTCCCAAGCCCAGTTCTCCAGCAGGATTCCTCCTAGGACGGACTGTTCGGCCTCGAGCGAGTGCGGCGGCAGTTTGATGGTAGCGAGCTGCGGGTCGAGGACGGCGGGCATGGTTGGGATTAGGGTGTGCCAGATGAACGGGGAGCGCTAGCGTAGCGGGCGGGGATGGAAACGACAAGGGCCGCATCCGCGGCCCTTACCTCCAGATCATTGACTGCGTTTATCGGATCGTGAGCGCTTACTACTCCGCCACCACGCAGACCTTGATCGGCACCTCAACGTCGCTGTGCAAGGCGAGGGTCACCTCGTACTCACCCACCATCTTGAACGGGCCAGCGGGCATGCGCACCTCGGCACGGACCACGTCAAAGCCCTGAGCCTGCAGGGCCTCGGCGATGTCGACGTTGGTGACGGAGCCGAACAGGCGGCCGTCCACACCGGCCTTCTGGGCAATGGTGAGCACATATCCCGTCAGTTTCTCGGCGCGTGTCTGGGCGGCGGCCAGTTTCTCGGCCGCGAGTCGCTCGAGCTCTGCCTTACGGGCAGCGAATTCCTCAATGTTCGCCTTCGTGGCGCGTTTGGCCTTGCCTTGTGGGATTAGGTAGTTGCGGGCATAGCCGTCCTTGACCTTGACCACGTCGCCCAGGTTACCGAGGTTGACCACCTTTTCCATCAGGATGATTTCCATGGTCGCCTCCCTCTTACTTGTGCAGATCCGTGTAAGGCAGCAGGGCCAGGAAACGGGCGCGTTTGATGGCCGTGGACAGTTGCCGCTGGTAATGGGCACGGGTGCCGGTGATACGCGAGGGGATGATCTTGCCCTGCTCGGTGATGAAATCCTTCAGCAGGTCGACATCCTTGTAGTCGATCTCCTTCACCCCCTCGGCGGTGAAGCGGCAGAACTTCTTGCGGCGGAACAGGGCGCCACTGCCGGACTTGGCCCTCTTGTCGCGGGCTTTGTCGGCTTTCTTGCGAAATAAGGCCATTTCAGGACTCCTTGATCAATTCATATCCAGTGATGTGTAGGGTGAGCTGAGGGTTGCGCATACCGCGGCGGTCGACGAAACCAGTCAGGTTGAGCAGGCTGCCAGTGGCCATCCGGGCAAGGGCCATCGCGGTCTCGCCGAAGGCGATCGCCTCGACCTCGCAGTTGACCTCACGCTCGCGGCCTCCCTCACGCTGCTGTGAGACATGGGCGAGCCTGAGCTGGACGCTGGGCAGGCCCGCCGGGGTGTGACGCAGGCCACTGCTCTCCAGGACGCGGCCGCCGATCTCCAGTCGGTTGGCGAACACTCGCGCGTCAGGCAGCGGTCCCGGCCGGTTCGGTCGCGGCGGCCTCCGGCTGTGGGCCCAGGAGGTTGCGCGCCTTCTCCTCCTTCATCATCGGCGAAGGCGTAGTGATCGCCTCTTCGCGGGCGATGATGAGGTGGCGCAGGATTGCGTCGTTGAAGCGAAAGCCGTGTTCCAGCTCGCGAAGAGTGGCCAGGTCGCACTCGATGTTCATGAGCACGTAGTGGGCCTTGTGTACCTTCTGGATGGTGTAGGCGAGCTGGCGGCGCCCCCAATCCTCCAGCCGGTGGATACGCCCACCGTTGCCGGTGATGAAGGTCTTGTAACGCTCGACCATCGCGGGCACCTGCTCACTCTGATCCGGATGGACGATGAAAACGATCTCGTAATGACGCATGTCGCTCCTTTCGGTTTAACCTGGCTTCAGGTCTAAGCCCCCCTCGCGATCCGGTGGGGCAAGGTCTACCGGCACGCGGCCGGTTCAGAAAACGATCCGGTCAGCCTCACTCGGCGGCCGTGGCCTCGGCCTGCGCTACGGGGCGATCAACCAGCTCGACCAGGGCCATGGGTGCGTTGTCTCCCTTGCGGAAGCCGTATTTCAGGATGCGCACATAACCGCCAGGACGATTCATGAAGCGCGGGCCAAGGTCGTCAAAAAGCTTGACCACATTTTCACGGTCGCGCAGGCGGTCAAAGGCAAGTCGGCGGTTGGCCAGGCTGGGTTTTTTGCCGAGGGTGATCATGGGTTCTACCACGCGGCGCAGCTCCTTGGCCTTGGGCAGGGTGGTGACGATCACCTCATGCCGCAGCAGGGCGTTGGACAAGTTGCGCAGCAAGGCGAGTCGGTGGCTGCTGGTGCGATTTAGCTTACGGTTGCCATAACGGTGGCGCATTTTTCATACCTCTTCGCGATTACCCGCTCATGGCCTTTCCAGGCCCGGCGGCGGCCAGTTTTCCAGTTTCATACCCAGAGTGAGGCCGCGGGCGGCTAATACGTCCTTGATCTCGTTTAGCGACTTGCGGCCTAGATTGGGGGTCTTGAGCAGCTCGGTTTCGGTGCGCTGGATGAGATCACCGATGTAATAAATGTTCTCGGCCTTGAGACAGTTCGCGGAGCGCACAGTCAGTTCGAGCTCATCCACCGGGCGAGTCAAGATGGGGTCGATCTGGGTGCTGCTGACCTTAGGCTGCTCACTCGGAAGTGTCACGCCCTTGAGATCGGCGAACGAAGTGAGCTGTTCGATGAGTAGGCGTGCAGCAGTGCGAACGGCTTCCTCGGGCTCGATCACGCCGTTGGTCTCGATCTCCAGGACCAGCTTGTCCAAGTCGGTGCGCTGCTCGACGCGCGCACTCTCGACGCTGAAGGCGACCTTCTTCACGGGGCTGTATAGGGCATCCATCATGATGACGCCCACAGGACGAGTCTCCCCGCTCTGCAGCCGCGCCGTCGCTGGCACATAGCCGCGTCCGGCCTCGATCTTGATCTCCATGTCGAGCTGCCCTCCTTTGGACAGGTGGGCGATGACATGATCGGGGTTGAGCACCTCGACGTCGTGACCGGCCTCGATGTCGGCAGCGGTGACCACGCTGTCGCCCGACTTGCGGATGTACACCCAGGCCTCGTCACGGTTGTTGAGCTTGACGGCGAGACCCTTGAGGTTGAGCAGGATGTCCACAACGTCCTCCTGCACCCCTTCCAGGGCGGAGTATTCGTGCACGACGCCGGCGATCTTCACCTCGGTAGGGGCATAGCCCTTCATGGACGACAGGAGGATCCGTCGCAGGGCATTGCCCAAGGTGTGGCCATAGCCTCGCTCGAAAGGCTCGAGGGTGATGCGCGCCTGACGTGGGGAAATGCTGTTCACCTCGACGATGCGGGGTTTCAGCAGTTCACCGGTATTCGACATAGGTTCGGTCCTTCAGTCAGCGGGACGGTTACTTGGAGTACAGCTCGATGACCATACTCTCATTGATGGTGGGCGGTAGCTCCGAACGCTGTGGACGGGCCTTGAAGGTCCCCTTGAGGGCCTTTACGTCCACCTCTACCCAGTCGGGGAAGCCACGTCCCTCGGCCGCCTCGACTGCACCCTTGATGCGCAGCTGGTTCTTGGCCGATTCTGCGACTTCGATGACATCGCCTGGTTTCACCTGGTAGGACGGGATGTTCACGCGCTTGCCGTTGACCAGGATACCGTTGTGGCGCACGACCTGGCGGGCCTCCGAGCGAGAGGCGCCGAAGCCCATACGGTAGGCCACGCTATCCAGGCGCGACTCCAGCATTTGCAGCAGGTTCTCGCCGGTCACGCCGCGGCGGCGGTCGGCCTCTTTATAGATCAAGCGGAACTGGCGCTCGAGCACGCCGTAGATGCGGCGGATCTTTTGCTTCTCGCGCAGCTGTTTGCCATAGTCGGACACGCGCTGGCTCTTCGCGCCATGCTGTCCGGGGGGCTGCGGGCGGCGTTCCATGGCGCACTTGTCGCTAAAGCACTTCTCGCCCTTGAGGAAGAGCTTTTCCCCTTCGCGACGGCACTGACGGCATTTCGGATCGATGTTGCGGGCCACAGCTCAACTCCTCATCAAACACGGCGCTTCTTGGGCGGGCGGCAGCCGTTGTGCGGCAAAGGCGTCACGTCCGAGATGCTAGTGATCTTGAAACCCAGCGCGTTGAGCGCGCGCACAGAAGACTCGCGGCCCGGGCCTGGACCCTTGATACGCACCTCCAAGTTTTTCACCCCATATTCGAGGGCCATCTTGCCGGCATTTTCCGCAGCCACCTGGGCGGCGAACGGAGTGCTCTTGCGCGAGCCTTTGAAGCCTGCACCCCCTGCGGTAGCCCAGGTTAGGGCGTTCCCCTGGCGATCTGTGATGGTGATGATGGTGTTGTTGAAGGAAGCGTGTACGTGGGCGACGGCATCGACCACGTTTTTCTTCACCTTCTTGCGCGCGCGCGCGGCTGCTTGTGCCTTGGCCATGTTCGTTTTCCGGTGTTACTTCTTGATCTGCATCTGTTTGCGGGGACCCTTGCGGGTACGCGCGTTGGTGCGGGTACGCTGTCCGCGTACGGGCAGGCCGCGACGGTGACGCACCCCGCGGTAACAGCCCAGGTCCATCAAACGCTTGATGTTCATGGTGACTTCTCGGCGCAGATCGCCCTCCACCGTGAACTTGCCAACCCCTTCGCGCAGCTTATCAATCTGCTCCTCGGAGAGGTCCTTGATCTTGGTGGACGGGTCCACCCCTGCCTGCTCGCAGATCAGGCGGGCGCGGCTGCGACCGATGCCGTAGATCGCAGTGAGCGCGATCTCGGCGTGCTTATGGTTCGGGATGTTTACCCCGGCGATACGGGCCATGCCGATCTCCCAGCGAACATAAAATTGAAAATTATAATATCTATACTAGCGCGTCTGCAAGCATCACATATGCCATATACCCCAGGGAGTGGTCATCCCTGGCGCTGCTTGTGTCTAGCCTCGCTGCAGATCACGCGTACGACTCCCTTGCGGCGCACGATCTTGCATTTGCGACAGATCTTCTTGACTGAGGTTTGAACACGCATCTGCGTCTCCTTTCAAGTATTTGCTATTTCGCGCGGAAGACGATGCGCGCGCGACTCAAATCGTAGGGCGTGAGCTCCACGGTCACTTTGTCCCCCGGTAAGATACGAATATAGTGCATGCGCATCTTGCCGGAGATGTAGCCGAGCACTACGTGCCCGTTCTCCAGTTTCACGCGGAAGGTGGCGTTGGGCAGCGTCTCCAGCACCTCGCCCTGCATCTGGATGACATCTTCCTTCGCCATCGTCCTACCTGGCCAGGAAATTGCCGCCCTTGAAGTTGGCCTTCTTGAGCAGGCTCTCATACTGATGCGTCATGATATAGGCTTGCACCTGGGCCATGAAATCCATGGTCACGACGACGATGATGAGCAGACTGGTGCCACCAAAGTAGAACGGTACATTCCACTTGACGATGAGAAATTCGGGCAGTAGGCATACCAGCGTAATGTAAATGGCGCCGACCAGCGTGAGCCGCGTCATGATACCGTCGATGTAACGCGCAGTCTGCTCGCCAGGCCGTATGCCCGGCACGAAGGCCCCACTCTTCTTCAAGTTATCCGCCGTCTCCTTGGGGTTGAACACCAGGGCTGTGTAGAAGAAACAGAAAAAGATAATGGCCGCTGCGTAGAGCATCACATAGATTGGCTGTCCCGGCGAGAGTGCCGCCGCGAGGTCACGCAGCCAGGTCATGTTCTCGCTTGAGCCAAACCAGCCCGCCAGGGTGGCCGGGAAGAGGATGATAGAGCTGGCGAAGATGGGCGGGATGACACCGGCCATGTTCACCTTGAGCGGCAGGTGCGAGGGCTGGCCGCCATAGACCTTGTTGCCGACCTGGCGCTTGGCGTAGTTGACCAGGATCTTGCGCTGGCCGCGCTCCATGAACACCACCAGAGCGGTGACCAGCAGTGCTCCGACGAACAGCATGAGCACCAGGGGGATGGAAAAGGCGCCCGTACGTGTGAGCTCTAATGTGCCGCCGATTGCGCTCGGCAGTCCTGCGACAATGCCAGCAAAGATGATCATGGAGATACCGTTACCGATACCGCGCTCGGTGATCTGTTCACCCAGCCACATCAAGAACATGGTCCCGGTAACCAGCGTGATCACGGTGGTGATCCGGAACATGAAGCCTGGGTCGAGCACGAGTCCGGCCTGCCCCTCCAGGGCTATGGCGATACCTAGAGCTTGCACGGTCGCGAGCAACACGGTCCCGTAGCGGGTGTACTGCGTGATCTTGCGCCGACCGGCCTCGCCCTCCTTCTTCAAAGCCTCTAGCTGCGGCGACACTACGGTCAGCAGCTGCATAATGATGGAGGCTGAGATGTAGGGCATGATACCCAGGGCGAAGATGGAGAAGCGGGATAGGGCCCCGCCCGAAAACATGTTGAACATGCCAAGGATGCCGCCGGCCTGGCTGCGGAAGAGGTCGGCCATGACGTTAGGATCGATACCAGGCACGGGCACAAAGGTGCCAATGCGGTAAACGATCAAGGCACCGATCAGGAACCATAGGCGACGCTTGAGGTCGCCCATCTTCCCCGACAACTGCAGCAGTCCGCCAGCGGCGTTGGCCAAGCGCTAGACCTCCGTGTTACTCGACGCTGCCGCCAGCCGCTTCGATGGCAGCGCGGGCGCCCTTAGAAACCGACACTCCCTTGAGTTTCACGGCCTTGTCGATCTTGCCAGACAGGATCACCTTGGCGGTCTTGGCGAGCTGCGGCACAAGCCCCGCCTGCTTGAGCGTGAGCAGATCGATCTCGTCCACCGGCAGTTTGTTAAGCTTGGCCAAGGACACCTCCGCCTTGAATTCCTGCGTGAGCGATGTGAATCCGCGCTTGGGCAAACGGCGCTGCAGCGGCATCTGACCGCCTTCGAAACCCACCTTGTGAAAACCGCCGGCGCGCGACTTCTGACCTTTGTGACCGCGTCCGCAGGTCTTGCCGAGACCGGAGCCGATACCGCGGCCGACACGTTTGGCGGCGTGTTTGCTGCCTGCTCCGGGTTTGAGAGTATTCAGACGCATCTACAGCACCTCGCTCTTGACCAGGTAGTTCACACGATCGATCATGCCGCGCACCGCCGGGCTGTCCTCCAGGACGACACTCTGGCGCAAGCGCCTGAGCCCCAGACCGCGCAGACAGGCGCGATGGTCCCGCTTGGTGCCGATCGGACTCTTGACAAGAGTAACCTTGATCTTGCCTTTCGCTTCAGTCATGGTTCACTCCAAGATCTCGGCCACGCTCTTGCCCCGTTTGGCGGCCACTTCGGCAGGTGTCCTCATCTGTGCGAGCCCGTCGAGGGTTGCGCGGACGACATTGTAGGGGTTGGTCGAGCCCAGGCACTTGGCCAGCACGTCGGTCACCCCCATGACCTCGAACACGGCGCGCATGGCACCACCGGCGATGATTCCGGTACCCGGCGATGCGGGCTGAATCAGTACACGCGAACTGCCGTGATGGCCAATGACCGGGTGATGGAAGGTCCCGTTCTTCAGCGGCACTTTCACCATACGGCGGCGTGCTTCTTCCATGGCCTTCTGAACCGCCAGGGGCACCTCGCGCGACTTGCCCTTACCCATGCCGATGCCGCCATCGCCATCCCCAACAACGGTAAGCGCAGCGAAACCCAGGATACGCCCGCCCTTGACCACCTTGGTCACGCGGTTGACTGAGATCATCTTCTCGCGCAGGCCGTCGTTGCGCTCTTCCTGCTGCTGTTCGACTCTAGCCATTATTCCTAACCTCGTACTCTAGAACTGCAGACCGTGTTCACGGGCGGCCTCGGCCAGTGCCTTGACCCGGCCGTGATAGGCATAGCCACTGCGGTCGAAGGCCACGCGGGTTACCCCGACCTGCTTGGCACGTTCGGCGATGCGCTGTCCGATCAGACGTGCAGCCTCGACATTGCCGCCGCTCTTGAGCGTGCCACGCAGCTCTTTCTCCAGTGTGGAGGCGGATGTGAGCACGCGTCCACCGCTCGCATCGATGATCTGGGCATAGATGTGGCAGTTCGAACGGTGTACGCACAGGCGGGCGACCGCCAGTTCCGCGATCTTGGCGCGGGTTTTGCGCGCCCTGCGCAGACGCTGGATGTTCTTGTCCATGGACTCCGACTCCGGTTATTTCTTCTTGGTCTCTTTCAAGACCACCGTTTCATCCGCATAGCGGATGCCCTTGCCCTTATAGGGTTCCGGGGGGCGGTAGGCGCGCACGTCGGCCGCCACCTGCCCAACCTTCTGCTTGTCTGCACCCTTGATGACGATCTCAGTTTGGCTTGGAGTCTCGACCTTGATCCCCTCGGGCATGACATGCTCTACGGGATGCGAGAAACCCAAACTGAGTGAGAGCTTGTTGCCTTGTGCTTGTGCGCGGTAGCCCACCCCCACCAAGTTGAGTCGTTTCTCGAAGCCCTTGCTGACCCCCTGTACCATATTGGCGAGCAAGGCGCGGGTGGTACCTGACATAGCCTGCGCCATGCGCGAGCCATCGGCAGCCGTCACCTGCAACTTGCCGTCCTCATAGACGACGCGTACATACGGAGTGAGGGTATGGGTGAGCTCACCCAAAGGGCCTTTGACGCTGATCTTGTCACCGCCGAGGCTGACCTCAACCCCTGCGGGCACGGTGACCGGGTTCTTGGCGATTCTCGACATGGCTTACCTCAGGTCACGATGCAAAGAACCTCGCCTCCCACACCCAGGGAGCGGGCCTTACGGTCGGTCATCACGCCTCTCGAGGTGGAAACGATGGCCACCCCAAGGCCATTCATCACACGTGGCAGTTCATCGCACCCCTTGTAAATACGAAGACCTGGACGCGAGACGCGTTCAATGCGCTCAATCACGGGACGTCCGGCGTAGTACTTGAGGGCAATTTCCATTACGGGGACGGCGCCGTCCTGGCGCAGGGTGTAGTCCTCGATGTAGCCCTCGTCCTTCAGCACCTGGGCGATGGCCTTCTTCAGCTTGGATGCTGGCATGCGCACGGAAGCCTTGTCGGTCATCTGCGCATTACGTATACGGGTCAGCATATCGGCAATGGGGTCACTCATACTCATCGTGCGCCCTCCTTACCAGCTGGCCTTGATGACACCAGGAATCTCACCTCGCATGGCGAGTTCACGGATCTTGTTGCGGCAAAGGCCAAATTTGCGGAACACCCCACGCGGACGTCCGGTCAGCTTGCAGCGATTCCTAAGTCGGGTCGGATTGGCATTACGCGGCATGGCCTGCAGCTTGAGTCGTGCGCTCATGCGCTCTTCCTCCGAATACGCCGGATTGTCGATGATCGCCTTGAGCGTTGCGCGCTTGTCGGCAAATTTCTGGACTAGGCGGCGGCGCTTTTCTTCGCGATTGATCAGTGCGAGCTTGGCCATCTCAACCTCAATTCTTGAACGGAAACTTGAACGCTGCCAGCAGGGCTTTGGCCTCGGCATCGGTCTTGGCGGTGGTGGTTATGGTGATATTCATGCCACGCAACGCATCGATCTTGTCATACTCGATCTCGGGGAAAATGATCTGCTCCTTCACTCCCATGTTGTAGTTGCCGCGGCCATCGAAACCCTTACCGCCGATACCGCGGAAGTCGCGGATACGCGGTATGGCGATGTTGATGAGGCGGTCGAGGAACTCGTACATGCGCTCACGCCGCAGTGTCACCTTACAACCGATGGGGTAGCCATCGCGGATCTTGAAGGCTGCGATCGACTTGCGTGCCCGCGTGATCACCGGCTTCTGACCAGCAATCTTTGTCATGTCGGCCACGGCGTGCTCTATGACTTTCTTGTCGCCCACGGCCTCGCCCACACCCATGTTGAGGGTGACCTTGGTAATTCGCGGAACTTCCATCACGGATTTGTAACCGAATTGCTTGACCAGCGCCGGTATTACCGCGGTCTTGTAATACTCCTTGAGTCGCGCCATCGTGAGCCTCACACGTCAATCACTTCGCCGTTGGACTTGAAATAACGCACACGGCGCCCATCCTCGAGCGTTTTGATCCCAACCCGATCCCCCTTACCGATGGCCGGGTTGTACAACGCCACGTTGGAGATGTGAATGGGCATGTCTTTATCCATGAAACCACCCGTGGTGCCCTTGAGCGGGTTAGGCTTTACGGCGCGCTTGACACGATTGACACCTTCGACCACGACACGGTCGTCTAGCACGCGCAGGACGGTTCCGCGCCGGCCTTTGTCCTTGCCGGTGAGCACGATTACCTGATCGCCCTTCTTGATCTTTTTCATCATGCCCTCCTCACAGCACCTCGGGCGCCAGCGAGACGATCTTCATGAAGCGCTCGGTGCGCAACTCGCGGGTGACCGGCCCGAATATGCGTGTGCCGATCGGCTCGAGCTTGTTATTGAGCAGCACCGCGGCGTTGCGATCGAACTTTATAAGCGACCCGTCCGGGCGGCGCACGCCCTTGGCCGTGCGCACCACGACGGCATTGTAGACGTCGCCTTTCTTCACGCGGCCACGCGGTGCAGCATCCTTGATGCTGACCTTGATGATGTCGCCGATGCCGGCGTAGCGTCGCTTGGAGCCGCCCAACACCTTGATGCACATTACGGAACGCGCACCGGTGTTGTCGGCGACGTCCAGGATAGATTGCATTTGTATCATGTTCTCAACTCCAACTTACCCCGCCAGCTGGCGCCGGTCGGGCAGTTTTGGATCCCGTTCGGGTATTACGCGGCCCTTTGGGCTGCGCGGCGGAAAAAAGGTGTTTAATTTACACGAGTTCGTCGCCTCGTGCAAGCCCTTACACCGACCTGGCCTTCTCGACGAGCTTGGTCACACGCCAGGCCTTGGTCTTGGATATCGGACGGCACTCCTCGATGACGACCATGTCACCTTCATGACACTCGTTGTTCTCGTCGTGCGCGTGGTATTTTTTGGACAGGCGGATTACCTTACCGTAGAGCGGGTGCTTGACCCGGCGCTCCACCAACACGGTCACAGTCTTATCCATCTTGTCGCTGACCACCCGCCCGGTGAGCGCGCGCACGATCTTGCCCTTTTGCTGTTCAGTAGTCATGTCTCGTCTCTTCACGCGGCATTCTTGAGCTTCATGGCGTGCAGGACAGTGCGCACACGGGCAATGTCCCGCCGTACCCGCTTGAGCTCGTGGGTCTTGTTGGTCTGCTGGGTGGCCAGTTGCATCCGCAGACTAAACTGGGCACGCAGCAGCGATTTGAGCTCATCTTTAAGCTCATCCTCGGTTTTGTTACGTAGTTCGCTCGCTTTCATGGTTATGCCCCCAACACGCGCGAAACGAAGACGGTCCGCACGGGCAGCTTGGCAGCGGCGAGCGCAAAAGCCTCGCGCGCCAACTCCTCGCTGACCCCTTCCATTTCGTACAATACTTTGCCCGGCTGGATCTCGGCGACCCAGTATTCCGGCGATCCCTTACCATTACCCATGCGCACCTCGGCTGGCTTCCTAGTGATGGGTTTGTCAGGGAAGATGCGGATCCATATGCGACCGCCGCGCTTGACGTGACGGGTTATCGCACGGCGAGCCGCCTCGATCTGTCGCGCAGTAATACGACCGCGTCCTACGGCCTTGAGGCCATACTCGCCGAAGCTGACCTTGGTACCGCGCGTTGCCAGGCCGGTGTTACGGCCTTTCTGCACTTTGCGGTATTTTGTTCTTTTCGGTTGCAACATAGACTTACTCCTTTGCGGCACGCGGTGTGCGACGCGGTTTGCGCTCGGGTTCAGGCGCAACTACAGTCCTCTCACCGCGACCGAGCTGTTCGCCCTTGTAGACCCACACCTTGATACCGATCACCCCGTAGGTCGTCTTCGCCTCTGCAAAGCCGTAATCGATGTCGGCGCGTAAGGTGTGTAGCGGTACACGGCCCTCGCGGTACCATTCGGTGCGCGCGATCTCAGCACCGTTGAGACGTCCGGAGCTCATGATCTTGATGCCCTGTGCACCGAAGCGCATGGCAGTCTGCATTGCCCGCTTCATGGCACGCCGGAACATGATGCGCTTTTCCAGCTGGTTGGCGATGGAGTCAGCGATGATCTGCGCATCGACCTCGGGCTTGCGCACCTCCTCGATGTTCAACGTCACCGGCACTGACATCATGCTGGAGAGCCTACGCCGCAACGCCTCAATGTCCTCGCCCTTCTTGCCGATCACCACACCAGGCCTAGCGGAGTAGAGCGTGATGCGGGCATTCTTCGCCGGCCGCTCGATGACGATCTTCGACAGCGCCGCGTGCGCCAGCTTCTGTTTGAGGAAACTGCGTACCTTGATATCCTCGTTTAGGATGCTGCTGTAGTTCTTCGAGTTGGCGAACCACTTGGAGGTCCAGTTGCGGTTTACGCTCAACCGGAACCCGGTCGGATGTATCTTCTGTCCCATAGGCCTTCCTCAGTCTCCGACCGTGACTGTGATGTGACAGGTCGGCTTCAAGATTCGGTTACCGCGTCCTTTGGCACGCGCTGTGAATCGCTTGAGCGTGGGCCCCTGGTCGACGTAGATAGCTTTAACCTTTAGTTCGTCGATGTCAGCGCCCTCGTTGTGTTCCGCATTGGCAATGGCCGACTCAAGCACTTTCTTGATGACTCCAGCCGCCTTTTTGGGTGTGAAGGTGAGGATGCCAAGCGCCTTGTCAACCGGCTTGCCACGTACCAGATCGGCCACCAGCCTCGCCTTTTGCGCGGACAGACGGGTGCCACGCAATACCGCTCTAGATTCCATCGTCTAGCTCCTTACTTCTTCGCCTTTTTATCGGCGGCGTGCCCTCTGAATGTGCGGGTAAGCGAAAACTCCCCCAGCTTGTGGCCGACCATGTTTTCGGTGATGTACACCGGGATGTGTTGCTTGCCGTTGTGCACCGCGATGGTCAACCCGATGAAGTCAGGCAGTATGGTGGAACGGCGCGACCACGTCTTGATGGGTTTCTTGTCTCCGCTGGCCTGGGCCTTGAGCACTTTGGCCATGAGATGCCCATCGACAAAGGGGCCTTTCTTGATCGAACGTGCCATAACGTTAACCTCTTATGCGGAATGCCGGCGCCGCACGATCATGTTGTTCGTGCGCTTGTTCTTGCGAGTGCGATAGCCTTTGGTCGGCGTACCCCAGGGGCTGACCGGTTCGCGCGCCTCACCGGTACGCCCTTCGCCACCACCGTGTGGGTGGTCGATCGGGTTCATGGCCACACCGCGCACGGTAGGCCGGATACCTCGCCAGCGCTGAGCACCGGCCTTGCCGATGGAGCGCAGACTATTCTCCTCGTTGCCGACCTCGCCGATGGTCGCACGGCAGTCGATGTGCACTTTGCGAATCTCGCCCGAGCGCAGGCGCAGCTGAGCATAGGCCCCTTCGCGCGCGAGTAGCTGCGCGCTAGTGCCGGCTGCACGGGCGAGCTGGGCACCTTTGCCTGGCATCATCTCAACGCAATGCACGGTGGTACCCACCGGGATGTTCCTTAGCGGCAGACAGTTGCCCGGCTTGATGGCGGCGTCCGAGCCGCTCATCAGCACCGCCCCTGCCTGGATGCCGCGCGGAGCGATGATATAGCGGCGTTCACCATCGGCATAGCACAGCAGGGCGATATGCGCGCTGCGGTTGGGATCGTATTCGATGCGCTCAACCTTGGCCGGAATGCCGTCCTTGTTGCGCTTGAAATCGATGATCCGATAATGCTGTTTGTGGCCACCACCCTTGTGGCGTGTAGTGATGTGGCCATTGTTGTTGCGCCCAGAGCTGCGGTTCTGCTTTTCGGTGAGCGCCGCGTAGGGTCGGCCTTTGTACAGACCCGGCGTAACGACCTTGACCACCGCGCGGCGGCCGGGGGATGTCGGTTTAACCTTGACAAGGGGCATGGCTTATCCTCCTGCCACGAAGTTGAGTTCTTGACCGGGCTTCAAACACACATAGGCCTTCTTCCAATTGGCACGGCGCCCAAAGTAGCGACCGAAGCGCTTGACCTTGCCCTTTACGTTGGCCACTTTGACCTCGCTCACCTCGACCTTGAACAGCATTTCGACTGCCGCCTTGATCTCCGGCTTGGTCGCGTCGGGGGCGACGCGGAATACGACCTGATTGTGACGATCGGCGATATGCGTGGCTTTCTCCGAGATCACCGGCGCCAAAATCACCTGGTAGAGGCGCTCCTCGTTCATCTTGGTAGCAGTCATGCGTACAACTCCTCGAAGGCCTTCACCGCGTCTCGGGTCAGTAACACACGGTCGAAGCGGATCAGACTGACCGGATCGGCCTGGTGTGGCTTGAGCACGAGCACATTGGGCAGGTTACGCGAAGATAACCACAGGTTTTCGTCCACCTCGGCGGTAATGATCAGGACACGCTCAGCAATCCCCATGCCCTTGAGCTGGTTAGCCAGTAGCTTGGTCTTGGGCGCTGTGACTTGCAGGCTGTCGATCACGCTGATACGTCCGTCGCGCGCGAGCTGCGACAGGATGGCCGCCATACCGGCGCGAAACATCTTGCGATTCACTTTCTGTGAAAAGTTTTCATCCGGAGTACTCGGGAAGACGCGACCGCCACCGCGCCACAAGGGGCTAGAGGTCATGCCAGCGCGGGCCCGGCCGGTACCCTTTTGTCTCCAGGGCTTCTTGGTGCTGTGTCGAACCTGACCGCGGTCCTTTTGCGCGCGGTTGCCACTGCGGGCATTGGCCTGGTAGGCAGTGACTAGCTGGTGTACCAGTGCCTCATTGTATTCGCGCGCGAATAAGCTATCGGCGGCGACCACACCACCTGCCTCTTTGCCCGTCGCATCGATCAGCTTGAGTTCCATCAGGCACCCCCTTTCACGGCCGGACGCACCACTACTGCACCCCCCTTGGCGCCGGGGACCGCACCCTTGACGAGCAAGAGTTGGCGCTCGGTGTCGATACGAACGATCTCGAGATTCTGGACGGTACGCTGGACCGCCCCCATGTGGCCGGACATGCGCTTGCCCGGCAAGACACGGCCGGGGTCTTGTGCCTGGCCGATAGAACCCGGCACGTTGTGTGAGCGTGAATTACCGTGGCTGGCGCGTTGTGAGCCAAAGTTGTGACGCTTGATGGTGCCGGCAAACCCCTTACCCTGGGTGATGCCAGAGACGTCCACCCGTTGCCCAGGCTGGAAGATGTCAACGGTGATGGTCGCGCCTGGCTGATACTGTGCGGCGATCTCGGCACTGACGCGAAACTCGGTCATGCCGCGCGCCGGCTCGACACCCGCTTTGGCAAAATGACCAGCCATGGGTTTGTTCACCCGACTCGCCTTGCGCGTGCCGTAGGCGATCTGTAGGGCGTCATAGCCGTCGCTGGCGACCGACTTGATCTGGCTGACACGATTGCCGGACATGTCCAGCACAGTCACCGGCACGGCATTGCCGTCATCGGCAAAAATGCGGGTCATGCCAACCTTGCGACCGACAAGGCCTAAACTCATATTCTCATTCCCTTTCTCAGGCGCCGACTGCAATTGGTCGGCGATTCATACTTGGCTGCGGGCGTTGACCCAGGGTGTCTGTAGGAATAATCCCCCTATCAGCCCATAGCCCTGACGCCTCACTGCAACTTGATCTCGACATCGACCCCAGCAGGCAGATCTAGCTTCATCAGCGCATCCACGGTCTTATCCGTAGGATCGATGATATCCATCAACCGTTTATGCGTGCGAATCTCCAACTGATCGCGCGAAGTCTTGTTCACGTGCGGAGAGCGCAAAATGTCAAAGCGCTCGATGGCTGTGGGTAGCGGTATTGGCCCCTTGACCACGGCGCCGGTACGCTTGGCAGTATCGACAATCTCCATGGCCGACTGGTCAATGAGCTTGTAGTCGTAGGCCTTGAGACGGATACGAATTTTTTGGCTTTGCATCGCGTTTTCCAAATCGGAAAAGGGCGAGAGTATACCCGCCCTTCTCACTCGGTGTAAAGGGTTTCACTCGATGATCTTCGACACCACGCCGGCGCCGACGGTGCGGCCGCCCTCACGGATGGCGAAGCGCAAGCCCTCTTCCATGGCAATCGGCGCAATCAGACTCACCGTGATGGCCACGTTGTCGCCCGGCATCACCAT
>CALAMX010000131.1 GCA_937925755.1 uncultured Burkholderiales bacterium | reverse complement strand
GGGGCGGCACGAGCCGGGTGTCCACCCGGTCGGAGAAGACGTAGCGGCCCCAAAGCCGGGGGACGTTTTCATACAGGCGGGCAATGTTGGACACACCGCCGCCCAGGACGATGACGTCGGGGTCGAGGAGGTTGATGACCTGGGCCAGACCGCGGGCGAGGCGGTCTTCGTAGCGGTCAAGAGCGGCTGCACAATCGGGGTCACCCGCTTGTGCCAAAGCGGCGATCTGCGCCGCCGTGAGGTCGCGGCCCGTGAGCGTGCGCAGGTCGCGGCTGAGTCCTGGTCCGGCGAGCCAGGTCTCGATGCAGCCGTTCTTGCCGCAATAGCAGGCGGGCCCGGGGCGCTCCTCGTCGCGCGGCCAGGGCAGGGGGTTGTGGCCCCATTCGCCGGCGATGGCGTTGGCACCGCTGAGCACCCGGCCGTCGATGACGATGCCGCCGCCGCAGCCGGTACCGAGGATCACGCCGAAGACCACCGCCGCGCCGGCGGCGGCGCCGTCCACGGCCTCGGACAGGGCAAAGCAGTTGGCATCGTTGGCGATCCGTACCTCGCGGTCCAGCAACCGTTCCAGGTCTTCCTTGAGCGGCCGGCCGTTGAGCCAGGTGGAGTTGCAGTTCTTCATGCGGCCGGTGGCGGGCGAGATGGCGCCAGGGGTGCCGATGCCCACCGTGCCGCGCGCGCCCAGCGCATGCTCGGCCGCCCACACGAGGCCGGTGAGGGCGTTGAGCGTCGCCGCATAGTCTTCCCGCGGGGTGGGCACCCGCCGGCGCAACAAGGTGCGGTGCGCGCGGTCCAAGGCGATGAGCTCGATCTTGGTGCCGCCTAGGTCGAGTCCCAGGCGCAGGTCTTCGTCTCTCATGTCATGCCCCCTTTCCTCTATTGTGCGTCGAAGCGCTGGGCCGGTCTTGCTTTTCCGCGGCCGGCCCCGATGTTATCCTGCAAGATATATCTCGATGCCACCATGAACGCCGATCCCCCACGGAACGAACTGGAACGCCTGCTCGCCGAGATGCACGCCGGTCGCATCGCGCCGGAGAACTTCGCCAAGGAACTGCTCGACCTGCAGGTGTTCATGCCGGTCAAGGACGAAAAGCATGTCATCAAGGGTTTCCAGGCGAGCACGCGGGCCGAGCCCCTGGTCCTTCAGGACGAGGAGGGTCGGCGTGTGCTGATCCTGTTCTCCGCCCCCGAGCGTGCCAAGGCGCTGACCGCCGAGATACCCGGCTATAGCGGTGGTATCCTCGCCGAGTTTGCCTGGGTGTTGCGGCGTCTGGGCAGCGACATGGCCATCTCCATCAACCCGGGTGAGGAACTCGGTTTCGACTTCGACGCCGACATGGTGGCCATGATCGCGGCTTTGCTGCCGGAGCAGGCGGACTAGCCATGTCTCGCATCCACACCTTCCCCCGCCCCGAGACGCTACCCGACACCCGCCATGTCGGCGAGCGTTATTCGCCCGCGCACGAGCGCTATGACGAAGGTGCACGCTACCTCTATCGCCACGGCGCACACGAACTGACACTCTTCTGGTCTAGACCCACTAAGCCAGAGGTGCAGGGCTTGCGCACCAACCCGGTGGAGGTGGGGCTGTACGTCCACGGGCCGGCGGCCTTTCTGCTCTACCGGATCGAGGCGGTGTGCGAGTGGTCGGACGTGGCCTTCAACGTCCACTTGGTCCCCGCGTCGGAGCGTGAGCTGCCCAACGAGGCCACAGGCGATCGGGCGCGTTTCCGCCTCATCCTGGTCGATGCCGGCGACGGCATCATCCGCGCCAAACGCCTCGTCTCGCTCGACCGCGTCATGACCCAGGCCCTGCGCATGACCATGCATGCCCAGGCGGCCGCACCTTTCGACCGCGCCGCCTATGACACCGCCGTGCGCGCGGCGCATGCCCGCTTCCCCGACCCGGGCGCGATGGTTCAGGCCGCCGAGTTTCAGGAAGCCACCCTGGGTTGATGCTCGCCCCTGAAGTCCTCGCTGCCCTCGCCGCCATCGTCGGGCCGGAGCGTGTGCTCACGGCGGCGGAGGACCGGCAGTTCTATGCCAGCGACGAGACCCCGCGCACCTGCATGCCCGAGGCCGTCGTCTTCCCGCAATCGCATGCGCAGGTGCGCGAGATCGTGCGCCTGGCCAACCGGCACCGCCTGCCACTCACCCCCCGCGCTGCCGGTTCGGGTAACGTCGGCGGCGCTTTGCCCACCCCTGGCAGCGTGGTCGTGAGCTTCGAGTGCATGACCCGGGTCCTGGAGTTCAACCCGGACGACCGCCTGATCGTGGTCGAGGCGGGCGTGGTGACCGATGAGATCGACCGCCTGGCAGAGACGGCCGGGCTCATGTATGCGCCTGACCCGGGGTCTGGGGCCTATTGCCGCATCGGCGGCAACCTGGCGATGAACGCCGCCGGTCCACGCTGTGTCAAGTATGGCGCCACCCGTGATCACGTCCTTGGGCTGCGCGCCGTGCTCGGCGACGGGCGGGAGATCTCGACCGGCGCGCGCACCACGAAGTATGCGACGGGCTATGACCTCACGCGTCTGCTGGTAGGCTCAGAGGGCACGCTGGCGCTCATCACCGAGGCCACCCTGCGCCTCATCCCGGCACCCGAACGCATCGCCCTCTTGCGCGTATGCTATGCCAGCAACCAGGCTGCCTGCGCCGCGGTGGCGCGGGTGATGCGCCAGCCGGTGCTGCCCTCTGCCTTGGAGTTCATGGATCGTCGCTCGATCGAGGCGATCCGCGCGTATGGGGGCGCTGAGGGCCTGGCGGCGGGTACGCAGGCGGTGTTGATGGTCGCTGCCGACGGGGCGTACGACGACGTGCCTCGGCAGGTCGAGGCGCTTGCGCACGCTCTCGCAGGCGAAGGGCTGCTCGAGATCCAGAGCGGCTTCACACCGGAGGAGATGGCCCTTTTGTGGACGGCCCGCAAGTCCCTATCGCATGCGGTGAAACAGATCGCCCCGCTGAAGATCAATGAGGACGTGGTGGTGCCGGTTTCCTGTCTAGGGGCGCTCGTCGAGGCGATCGACCGCCTGGGCGAGGCCTATCGCATCCCACTGGTCGCCTTTGGCCACGCCGGTAACGGCAACCTGCACGTCAATCTCATGGTGCACCCAGACGACGCCGACGAGATGGCACGTGCGCGCGCCTGCCGCCAAGGCTTGATCGACGCCGTCCTGCGTCTCAACGGCACCCTCTCGGGTGAACACGGCATCGGCAGCGAGAAACGCGCCTTTCTCGCACAGGCGCTCACTGCCGACAGCCTCGCGCTCATGCGTGAGCTCAAGCGTCTGTTCGATCCGCTGGGCATCCTCAATCCCGGAAAGAAGCTGCCAGACTGAAGCGTGGGTTGGCTCGCCTTGGCACTTACCTGCGCCTTGGCGCTCGCCTTGGCGGACACGGCCACCAAGCGTTTCCTCGCCGGCTATCCGGCAGCGGACCTCGTCATGGTGCGCTTCGGTCTGACTTCCTTGTTGCTTGTCCCCTGGCTCTTCATCGCGCCCCCCGCCTCGCCGCAGCCGGCCTTCTGGCTGTGGATGGGCGCGGCGCTGCCCCTGGAGGTCCTGGCCGAGGTGCTCTATGTGCTGGCCATCCGCGACAGCCCGCTCGCCCTGACCCTCCCCTATCTCGCCTTCACCCCTGTGCTCACCGCACTGACCGGCTACCTCTTGTTGGGGGAGACGTTGTCCTCTGCCGGTGTGAGCGGCATCCTTCTGGTGGTCATCGGCGCCTACGTCCTCAACCTCGACCAGGCCCGCCTCGGCCGGCCGCCGACCTGGTTTACGCCGCTTATGGCCATCGTGCGCCACCGTGGCTCACGCTACATGCTGGGTGTGGCCGTGATCTACGGCATCACCTCCGTGCTCGGCAAGGGGGCACTGCAATACCTGCCCACGGCGGCCTTTGGCGCCTATTATTTCGCCCTGGTCGGTGGCGCGACCGTCCTCGTCTTCGCCCTCTGGCAACCGACTTCGCTCAAGACCCTGGCGCGCCCGCGTCCGGCCCATTTCCTGGTGGCCGGGCTGATGGCGGCGATGATCTTGACCCACTTCATGGCCCTGGCCCTCACCGAGACGGCGTATATGATCGCAGTCAAGCGCGTGAGCATCCTGTTTGGCATCGTCCTGGGCGCGCTGTTCTTTGCCGAACGCCACCTGGCACGCAACCTGTTCGCCGGCGCCTTGATGGTCGGGGGGGTGGCCCTCATCGCGAGCGGGGATGCGGCCGTTTGATGCGTGGGTGGCCGATTGCGCAGACCTGTGCGATGATCTTCGACATGAATCCGCATCCCTTCGACTGCGCTGCGGCTGGGCCCAGGGCCATGCGAGTTGAGCCAATCCGTTCTCGTTTTGCTGGCCGGCGGGGCGATCACCCGGGCGGCGTGTCCCGATGAAGACCTTCGGCATCGTCGGCTGGAGCGGCAGCGGCAAGACCACCCTGATCGAGCGGCTGCTGCCGTATCTGGCGGGGCATGGCCTGCGCGTGTCGGTGATCAAACAAAGCCACCACGACATCGAGATCGACCAGCCGGGCAAGGACAGTTGGCGGCACCGGCAGGCCGGCGCCCAGGAGGTGCTGCTCACCACCCCCTACCGCTGGTTTCTGATGCATGAATTGCGCGGCATGCCCGAGCCCGATCTCAAGACCGTGTTGGCCCGTCTGTCGCCCTGTGATCTGGTGTTGGTCGAGGGCTACAAGCGGGCCGCCCATCCCAAGATCGAGGTCTGGCGCAGCGCGCTGGGCAAACCCTGCCTCTATCCGGACGATGATCGCATCCTGGCCGTGGCAAGCGATGTTCCGCAGCCCGGTATCCGGCATTATGATATCGACGACATCGCCGCCATTGGCCAATTCATCCTGGAGCACTGACGCATGAGTGAGCGCTTACTGACTGTGGACGAGGCGTTGGCGCGCCTCCTCTCTGCCGCACAGGCGATCGCAGAGGACGAGACTCTGCCCCTTGCGGAGGCGCTCGGCCGCGTCCTTGCCCGTCCGGTCGTTGCTGTGGCGAGTGTTCCTCCGCTCGACAATTCCGCCATGGACGGCTACGCCCTGAACACCGCCGATTGGGAGGAAGGGCGCTGGCTCGAGATCGGTCAGCGCATCCCGGCCGGTGCGCTGGGACGACCCTTGGCGCGCCGAGAGGCGGCGCGCATCTTCACCGGCGCGCCGATCCCGCCGGGGGCAGACGCCGTGGCCATGCAGGAGGATTGCGAGGTGAACGACGGCCGCGTCTTGGTCAAGCGGGCGCCACGGCCGGGGGACAACATCCGCCGCGCCGGCGAGGACATGGCGGCCGGCCAGGCCGTGCTTGCCGCCGGCGAACGACTCACCCCGGCACGTCTGGGGGTGGCTGCCGCGGCCGGTGCCCCCGAGCTGACCGTCTACCGTCGGCTGCGGGTGGCGGTGTTCTTCACCGGCGATGAGCTCGTCAGCCCGGGTCAGCCCCTCAAGCCCGGCCAGATCTACAACTCCAACCGTGCCACCCTGACCGCCCTCCTGCGCGGCCTGGGCTGTGAAGTGCACGACTTCGGCGACGTGCCCGATGCGCTCGAGGCGACCGTGGCCGTGCTCGAGCGCGCGTGTCGAGAGGCCGACGTAGTGATCACCAGCGGCGGCGTATCGGTGGGAGAAGAAGATCACGTCAAGGCCGCGGTCGAGCGCTTGGGTCGCATCGACCTGTGGCGCGTGGCCATGAAGCCGGGCAAGCCGCTGGTCTATGGTCGCGTGGGTGAAGCGGATTTCCTGGGGCTGCCCGGCAACCCAGTCTCCGCCTTCGTCGTGTTCTGCCTGTTCGTGCGCCCCTTTCTGCTCAAGCGTATGGGTGCCAGTCCAAGACCACCGCTGCGTTTCCAGGTCCCTGCCGGTTTTGCCTGGGGCAAGCCCGGCCAGCGCCGCGAGTTCCTGCGCGCGCGCCTCGAAGCAGACGGTCGCGTCACGCTCTACCCCAATCAGAGTTCGGGGGTGCTCACCTCCGTGGCCTGGGCCGATGGCCTCGTCGACCTCGACATCGGCCGCACCGTGGCGCCCGGCGACCTTGTCCCCTACATCCCCCTATCGGAGCTGTTGTCATGAAGCTGCGCGTACTCTATTTCGCTCGGCTGCGCGAGGCCTTGGGCGTCGCCGAGGAGAACCTGGAACTGCCCGCTGGGATCGACACGGCCGGGGCACTCGTCGATTGGTTGCGCGCACGCGGTGGCGTATGGGCCGAGCAATTGGGGCCGGAGAAGGCCTACCGCACGGCGGTGAACCAGGACTTGGCCGGGCCGCAGACGCCGCTAAACGATGGGGACGAAGTGGCCCTCTTCCCGCCGGTGACCGGGGGCTGAAGCGATGAAGATCGCCGTGCAAACCGAACCTTTCGACCTCGCCGCCGAGGTCGCCGCCCTGTACCGCGCCAACCCCAAGGTGGGCGCGGTGGCGAGCTTCCTCGGCATCACGCGTGACGAAAACGATGGCCATGCCATCCAGGGCATGCACCTGGAGCACTACCCCGGCATGACCGAGCGGGCCCTCAAGCGTATCGCCGAAGAGGCCATGACGCGCTGGCCGCTCATCGACCTGACCGTGATCCACCGGGTGGGGGCGCTCAAACCCACCGACCCCATCGTCCTGGTCGCCGTGGCCGCCGCCCATCGCGGCGACGCCTTCGCCGCCTGTCAATTCATCATGGATTATCTGAAGACCCAGGCCCCGTTCTGGAAGAAAGAGGCGACTGCCGAGGGTGACCGTTGGGTCGATGCGCGCGCCTCCGACGACGCTGCTGCGGCGCGTTGGAATGTAAAGTAGGTGATCGGTGGTCTGGGGCGCAAAGCGGGCATACGGATTTAGCCCCCGTGTTGATGCGTGTGCCATCGCAAAGTTGGCGGGCGGCCAGCGATAGACGCGCTCCGCGTCAGATCTTCCCAAAAAGCGGTCGGTATCAGAGCCCTATCGCGAGATCACCAAGACCGCACACCACGCTTTATTGCTCGGCCCGGCCTCGGGCAAGCTCTGCATAACACGGCGAGCGGGATTGAGCGCCGCGCACCCTAAGCGCAGGATGTGAGACCGATCACATAGACATCCCTCAGACCAGGCGCGAGCATCGGAAAACGAAGTTTTGGCGAAGGCTCAGGAAGCTCTGCATGACTGGCTGCGCGGGCGCATCGCTGCCTTGCGCGGTGTTGGCTCCGGCCGTTCGGCTTCGCCTCGCTTAACTTCGGCTTCGCCGAAGTTAGCCTACGCCGAAACTGCGTTTTGGCTTCGGCCGCCGCTTCGCGGCTTAACATGCGCTACGCGCATGTTAGCCTACGCCGAAACTGCGTTTTCGCTCCCTCGCCCAACCTCCTGTGATGTCTCGCGGCTCGCGCTCCGGGCGCTGGGTGCTGCATCCCGCTCGTCTTTCATCCGCGCCTACGCCTGCCGTGCCGATCTCGTAGGAGCGACGACAGTCGCGACCAACAGCGACCGACGGGATGTATGCCACGACGTGTCGCGGCTTTCGCCGCTCCTACCCGAGCCG
>CALAMX010000130.1 GCA_937925755.1 uncultured Burkholderiales bacterium | reverse complement strand
GCGCCGAGAGTCGAGATTTGGGCCTACGCGGCGGACCGCCGCCGGGTCTATCGTGAATCTCTAGGGAAGCTCTGCATAACTGGCTGCGCGGGCGCATCGATGCGTTGCGCGGTCTTGGCTCCGGCCGCTCGGCTTCGCCTCGCTTAACTTCGGCTAAAGCCGAAGTTAGCCTACGCCGAAACTGCGTTTTGGCTCCGACCGCTCGGCTCCGCCTCGCTTAACCTGCGTAGGAGCGACCTGTAGGAGCGAACTGTAGGAGCGACGAAAGTCGCGACCAATAACGACCTACAACGACCAACAACGACCGATGGGATACACATCACGACGTGTCGCGGCTTTCGCCGCTCCTACACCTGCCGTGCCGATCTCGTGGGAACGATCTGTAGGAGCGACGAAACTCGCGACCAACAACGACCAACAACGACCGACGGGATGCATACCACGAATTGTCGCGACTCTCGTCGCTCCTACCCGAGGCACGAGCTTAGCAGGCGGTGTGGCATCATCATCCTCTGTAGGAGCGACCTGTAGGAGCGACGAAAGTCGCGACCGAAGACGACCAACAACGACCAACAACGACCGACTGGGTGCATACCACGACGTGTCGCGTCTCTCGTCGCTCCTACCCGAGGCGCGAGCGCGGCGGGTGGTGTGGCATCACGATGATATGTCTGGCATCCGGCGCTACGGCGTTCAATCCCGGTCGGCGGGTTATGCAGAGCGTCCCTAAGCCGTGCGCGAATAGCGCGGCTGCGCCTCGCTTGCCTGACGCAGGTAGGCATCGAAGCACATGGCGATGTTGCGCAGGAAGATACGGCCGAGGTTCGTGACCCGGAAACCCCGCTCGGTCAGGGTGATCAGTCCGTCGGCGGCCAGCTCTGGCAGCCTAGCCAGACCGTCGGCGAAGTGGGTCTGGAAGTCCACCTGCCAAGCGGCGGCGAAGTCGGCGTAGTCGAGCTCCAGATCGCACATGATGCGGGTGATGAGGTCACGCCGCAGTTGGTCCTCTTGGGTGAGCCGCAGGCCCCGCTCGATCGGTAGCTGTCCGGCGGCGACGCGCTCCAGGTATTTCTTGAGATTCTTCTCGTTCTGGGCATAGACGTCACGTGTCTGGCTGATGCTAGAGGCGCCGAAGGCGTAGATGTCGCAGTCCTTGTGCGTGGTGTAGCCCTGGAAGTTGCGCCATAGGGTCTTGTTGCGCTGCGCCTGCACCAACTCGTCGTCCGGCTTGGCGAAGTGGTCCATGCCGATGTTGATATAACCGGCGGCCCCGAGCCGGTCGTGGATGAGCTGCTGCAACTCAAGCCGGGTGGCGAAATCGGGTAGATCGGCCTCGGCGATGAGTCTCTGGTGTTTCTTCATCCATGGCACATGCGCATAGGCGAAAACGGCGAGGCGGTCTGGCGCCCAAGCGAGGACCTGGTCCAGGGTACGCGAAAAGCTCGCCACGTTCTGGTGCGGCAGCCCGACGATCAGGTCCATGTTGATGCTGGCAAAACCGAGCGCGCGTGCCCAGGCATAGACCTGGCCGATCAGCTCGGGCGGCTGCACGCGATTGACCGCCCTCTGCACCTTCTCATCGAGGTCCTGCACGCCGATGGAAAGCCGGTTGAAGCCGCTCTCGCGCAGGGCCAGCAGATGTTCCTGCGTCAGCTCGCGCGGGTCGGCCTCGCAACCCATCTCGGCTCTCTCTGCGATCGTGAAGCGGCTGCGGATGAGGCCGATCAGCCGGCGGATGTCGGCAGGCTTCAGATAGGTCGGCGTACCACCGCCCCAGTGCAGCTGCTCGACCCACCGCGCCGGGTGGGTGAGCGCCGCCACCTGGTCGAGTTCCAGCGCCAGCCCGTCCAGATAGCGCTCGGCCTTGTGGTAGTCGCCGGTGGCCACCATATTGCAACCGCAGTAGTAACAGAGCGTGTCGCAAAAGGGGATGTGCACATACAGCGATAGCCCACGCGCGGGGTCCTGCGAGGCGGCCAATTCCGCCCGCCAGTCAGCCTCGCCAAAACCGGTGTGGAAATAGGGCGCGGTCGGATAGGAGGTGTAGCGCGGGCCAGGCCGGCTGTATTTCTCCAGAAGCTGCGTCAGTGCGCTCATGATGCTAGGCCCGTATCGAGTACCCCATTGTAGGCAGCGGTCGGACAGTGAGGCAAGGCAGATGGAATCCAACCCCGGATATAATACCCCCCAGCAGGTCGAAGCAGCCTTCTACCGGGCATTCGAGGCGGGAGACCTAGCGGCCATGATGCAAGTCTGGGACGCCGCGGCAGACATCTGCTGCATCCACCCCATGGGCAAGGCCCTCACCGGCCCCGCCCAGGTAAGCGAGGGCTGGGCCAGTATCTTCTCCTCCGGCCAGTCGCTCGAATTCACCCTGGAATCCCTGCATTGGCGGGTCGAGGGCGACCTGGCCGTGAGCGTGCTCTACGAACACATCCGCGTGCGGGGCGAGACCCGTCCACGGCCGCCCATGCTCGCCACCAACGTCTATCGCCGCCGGCCCGACGGCTGGCGGATGTGGCTACACCATGCTTCACCGGCCGTGGTCGCGGTCACCGATGACCCAGCCGTGGCTGGCCACCTGCACTAAGGAAACGCTGAAGAAATCGTCACGAGCGGGCGAAGGGCAAGGCGCCCGGAGCGCGAGCTGCGAGACATAACATGTAGTTAGGCGAGGGGAGCGAGCACCGCGCAACGCAGCCATTCGCCCGCGCAGTAGATTTATCCAGCGTTTCCCTAAGTACGTCAAGGTTTCAGAGTATGAAGAGCATATCGACAAATCCGACCAGACGATTTATAAACCGCGCATGATCGTGGTCACGAACGGCGCGGGCCTCGAGGCCATGGCTAGCGAGGGGAGCCCTGCATGACTCGGCGAGCGCAAGCGAACGCCCGTGCAGTCGGTTATGCAGAGCTCATCGAGCGCCTGGTTTGCATGAACTTGAGGGTTTGCTGGTGCGGCGCCAGCATGCTGTGAACCTCCCTGACCGCCGCAAAGGCGGTTTTTCCAAGCGGCATCGGCGACGATGCCGCTTTTTTTTGGCGTCTGCCGCGGCGATAATCCTGTAAGTAGGAAAATCCCATGTCACACCCCCCCGCTGAGATCTTCAAGGCCTATGACATCCGCGGTGTCGTCGGTCGCAGCCTGACCCCGGGAATCACCGAGCAAATCGGTCGTGCCATCGGCTCCGAAGCCGTTTCGCGCGGTCAGCAGGCGATCGCCATCGGCCGCGACGGCCGGCTATCCGGTCCCGAGCTGGCCGCTGCCTTGGCCGAAGGTATCCGTGCCGCAGGGGTCGATGTGGTTGACGTCGGGCTGGTGACCACACCCATGTGTTATTTCGCTGCCCAGCACCTGGGCACGAATTCGGCCGTCATGGTCACCGGCTCGCACAACCCCCCTGACTACAACGGCTTCAAGCTGGTCTTGGCGGGTGAGACCCTGGCCGGGGAGGCGATCCAGTCCTTGCGGCGGCGCATCGAGGCGGGCGAATACACCCGGGGACGCGGTGGCATACGCTACTGCGACATTGCCCCGGCCTACATCGAACGCATCGCCGGGGACGTCAAGCTGGCCCGCCCCTTAAGCATCGCCGTAGACTGTGGCAACGGGGTCGCCGGCGCCTACGCCCCGCGCCTGTACCGCGCCCTGGGCTGCGTGGTGAACGAGCTTTTCTGTGAGGTGGATGGCAATTTCCCCAACCACCATCCCGACCCTGCACACCCCGAGAACCTGGCCGACCTCATCACCCATCTCGGCAAGGGCGAGGCCGAGATCGGCCTGGCCTTCGATGGCGACGGCGATCGCCTCGGGGTGGTCACCCGCGCGGGCCGCATCGTCTACCCCGACCGCCAGCTCATGCTCTTCGCTGCCGACGTGCTCGCGCGCAACCCAGGCGCCACCGTGATCTACGACATCAAATCCACGCGTAACCTCAAGGGCTGGATCGAACGCCACGGCGGCCAGCCCTTGCTGTGGAAAACAGGCCACTCCCTGATCAAGGCCAAGATGCGTGAGACGGGGGCTTTGCTCGCCGGCGAGATGAGTGGCCACATCTTCTTCAAGGAGCGCTGGTATGGTTTCGACGACGGCCTCTACGCGGGCGCGCGCCTGCTCGAATACCTGTCGCGCCAGCCGGACCTCGACGCCACCCTCGACGCACTCCCCGACAGCGTCTGCACCCCCGAGCTGCACCTCCCCATGCAAGAGGGCGAACCGCACCGATTGATCGCCAAGCTGCAAGGCAGTGCGCGATTCGAGGGGGCGCGCGAGGTGATCACCCTCGACGGGCTGCGGGTGGAGTACGAGGACGGTTTCGGCCTCATGCGGGCGTCCAACACGACACCCGTCATCGTCCTGAGATTCGAGGCCGAGAGCGAGCGGGCGCTCGCCCGCATCCAGGAGGACTTTCGCCGCGTGTTATTGGCGGCCTACCCCGCAGCCAAACTGCCGTTCTGAGCAGGCGGTAAATCTACGCTGATACCCTTACACTGGCGCGCCGATGGCGCCGCGTGGGGGCTTGCGCGACGCCGCACGCAGAAGAATTCGGGGCGGCGCGCAAACGGCCCAGGCGTGAAACCTTGCCTCTGCCAACGTCGGCTCCAGCCGGCGTTGCTTTTGATCAAGCGTCCCAGTCGTTATCATCCGTACTCTCAGGATGGATTTCGCCTTGGAATGAACAATCCCCTCGTCGGTCTGATCATGGGCAGCGTGAGCGACTGGGAGACCCTGCGCCACGCCGCCGAATTGCTTGAGGCCTTGGATATCCCGCACGAGCGCCGCGTGGTCTCGGCGCACCGCACGCCGGACTTGCTGTTCGACTACGCCGCGGGCGCCGAGGCGCGCGGCTTGCGGCTGATCATCGCCGGAGCCGGTGGCGCGGCCCACTTGCCCGGTATGGTGGCGGCCAAGACGCACCTGCCTGTCTTGGGGGTGCCGGTGATGTCGAAGTTTTTGACGGGTCTGGACTCCCTGTTGTCCATCGCGCAGATGCCCCGGGGTGTGCCGGTGGCGACATTCGCCGTGGGGCCGGCCGGGGCGGCCAACGCCGCCTTGTTCGCCGCGGCGGTGCTGGCGCACGAGTTCCCGCACATCCGCACGCGCCTGCTCGACTTCCGGCGCCGCCAGACCGAGGCAGTGCTGGCAGCGCAGCTGCCAGAAGACGGGAAATGACCTCGGGCAGCAAGACGGCCGTGCCGCCGCCGGACATGCTCCTTCCCGGCGCCACCCTGGGCGTGCTCGGTGGCGGGCAGCTCGGGCGCATGTTTGCCCTGGCCGCGCGTGTGATGGGTTACCGCGTCGTCGTACTCGACCCGGATCCGCACAGTCCGGCTGGGCAAGTCGCCGACGTGCATCTGCGGGCCGCCTACACCGACGCCGTGGCCCTGATGCGCATGGCTGAGCTCTGCCAGGCGGTGACCACGGAGTTCGAGAACGTACCAGCCCGCAGCCTGGAGATATTGGCACGGCGCACGCGTGTCGCCCCATCGCCTCACGTCGTCGAATTGGCCCAGGACCGCCTGCACGAGAAGGCCTGTGCCGGCGAGTTCGGCTGTGAGACCGCCCCCTACGTCAATGTGGAAGATGCGGGCGATCTGGTGCATGCTTGGGCACGACTGGCCGGGCCCGGCCTGCTGAAGACGCGCCGCCTGGGGTATGACGGCAAAGGCCAGGTGCGGGTGGTCGACCTCGATACCTTGGTCGAGGCCCATGCCGCCCTGGGCCATGTGCCCTGTCTGTTGGAGGGGCTGGTACCGATCGAGCGGGAGTTTTCTGTGGTCCTGGCCCGTAACGCGCAGGGTGAGATCGCCTTCTTCCCGCTGGCCGAAAACCTGCACCGCAACGGTATCCTGGACATGAGCATCGTGCCGGCCCGATTGCCGGAGGCGGTGGCTGCCGAGGCGCGACAGATGGCGCGACGCATCGCTGCGGGACTTCACTACGTGGGGGTGCTGGCGGTGGAATTCTTCTTGCTGACCGACGGACGCATCGTCTTCAACGAGATGGCACCGCGCCCGCACAACAGCGGCCACTACACCCTGGACGCCTGTGTCACCGACCAGTTCGAGCAGCAGGTGCGCGCGCTCTGCGGCCTACCCCTGGGGGACACGCGGCTGCTCACCCCGGTGGTGATGGTCAACTTGCTGGGCGAGGTCTGGACGCAGGGGCCGCGCTGGGAGGCCCTCTTGCGCCACCCTGGCGTCAAGCTGCACCTCTACGGCAAGGCAGAGGCCAGGCCGGGCCGCAAGATGGGGCACTATAACTGTCTTGCCCCAAGCCTGGAGGCGGCCTTGGACCTCGCCTTGGAGACGCGTCGCGCCCTCGGTATCGGCTAATCGGCCGTTGCTTCGCCTGCCGCCTCCCCCAAGCCCTGGATCGATTCTGCCGTCAGCACGGCGTCGCCCTGGCGATGGCCCAGCATGCGGATCTTCACGGGCAGCTGCAGGTAGCCTTCTTGCAGCCACAGCTCTATGGCTTCCTCCGCGGATTCTTCTTGTACGCGCAGATGCCGGGTAGCGACCCGGCCGAGCGGCAGCTTCAGCACCTCACGCCCCAACTCGCGATAGTGGTACTGGCGCAACCGTTTGCCGTCCACGACCCAGATGCGTCCTGTCGCTGGCGGTGGAAACAGGCTGACTTGATAGAGAACGCTCAAGAGGTCTTGAGCGCCGGGTGGCAGCGCCAGGGGTGGCCGCTGCGGGCCCAGGTCGGCGACTTGCCGATCCCAGTCGAACTGCGCATGCAGTTGGCGACGGTCGCTTTGGTACGAATAACTGCTGGGGCGTAGCCCGGCGGCGGTGATCTCGCCTTCGCTGGTCTGAGTGAGCAGACCGGAATAAAACAGACGCATGAGCCCACTGGCCTGGGTGACGGCCGACAGGGTATAGCGGATGCCGTCGCTCTGCCAGACGTGTTCGATGCGTCCCAAGGGGAAACCACCCTCGCTGCCCTGCACCGCGAAGCGGATGGCGAAACCCTTGGGGACGTTCGGCCGTTCGGCCTCGGGCAGGGGGGCTGCCGTACCCGCGTGTGCCTCGGCCGTCTCTGTTACCGTTGGTCCCGGAGGCGGTGTCTCGGGTGAGGCCGGCACGTTCGGCACGGCCTTGGCCTCGACCGTGTGTGGGGGTTCGACTGAGGGTCCGGGGGCCGGGGCAGCGGGTGGCGGCGGGGCAGGTCGTGCCGGGGGCCGAGGCTCTTCCTGCGACGGCCGCTCAGGCTGCGGCGAGGGCACTGGGCTCGGGATGGACGCGGGCGGCGGGGTCAAGCGGGCGGTGATGGGGGGGGCAGGCATGGGCGGCACCCACGGTGTCGGCCAGGGCAGGCCGCCGCCAGCGAGTAGGTGGACGAGGGCGGAGATCAGCAGAGCGATGACCAGCCTGCCGCGCTCCCCGCTGGCGCGCATCGTCTCCTAACCGTTCGGTGAGATGAGGGCGGACTCCGGCAGGCGCGGGGCGTCCACGCGGACGCGGCCATCAGCGCCCAGGTGCAGTCGGCCTTCGGCATACCAGCGCACGGCCATGGGATAGATGCGGTGTTCCTGGGCGAGCACCCGCGCGGCCAGTCGCTCGGGTGTGTCGTCATCGAGCACCGGCACGGCCGCTTGTACGACGATGGGGCCGGCATCCACCTCGGGGGTGACGAAGTGCACCGTGCAGCCGTGGATCTTGACGCCCGCAGCGAGCGCGCGCGCATGGGTATCGAGGCCCGGGAAGGCAGGCAGCAGGGCAGGGTGGATGTTGAGCATGTGTCCCTGGTAGCGTTGGACGAAGGCGTCGGTCAAAACGCGCATGAAGCCCGCGAGACACACCAGATCGGCCCTCAGACGGTCGATCTCGGCGGCGAGCGCGGCGTCGAAGGCGGCGCGGTCGGCGCCATAAACCGTGTGATCGAGGGCTATGGTCTCCACGCCCAGACTACGGGCGATGGCAAGCCCGCCGGCCTGCGGCCGGTTGCTGATGACCGCGGCGAATTCCACAGGGAGGTTCGCCCGCAACAGGGCCTCCATGTTGCTGCCGCGGCCGGAGATGAGGATGACGGCGCGCACGCTCAGGCGATGACAACGCGCGGCTGCCCGGCTGCCAGCGGCTCGACGCGTCCCAGCCGGTAGATCGTCTCCCCCTGCGCGCGCAAGAGCGCTTCGGCGGCGTCGGCCTCGGCGGCAGCGACCACCACCACCATGCCGATACCGCAGTTGAAGGTGCGGTACATCTCGGGCAGTGCGACACCTCCCGCCTCCTGCAGCCAGCGGAACACCGCCGGCCAGGTCCAGGCCTGCGCATCGAGCCGGGCGGCGAGTCCTTCGGGCAGGATACGCGGGATATTGCCGATGAGACCGCCGCCGGTGATGTGCGCGATGCCCTTGACCGGCAAGGACTCGAGCAAGGCGAGCAGGGGCTTGACGTAGATGCGGGTGGGCTCGAGCAACACCTCGCCCAGGCTACGGCCATGGAAGTCGGCGGCGAGATCGGCCCCGGTCACCTCGACGATCTTGCGGATGAGCGAGTAGCCGTTGGAATGGGGGCCGCTGGAGGCAAGCCCCAGCAGGACGTCACCGGCGCGGATGTCTGCTCCGGTGATGAGGCGGTCGCGCTCGGCCACACCCACGGCGAAGCCGGCCAGGTCGTATTCACCGATCGGATACATACCCGGCATCTCCGCCGTCTCGCCGCCGATCAAGGCGCAGCCCGCCAGCTCACAGCCGCGGGCGATCCCCGCCACCACCTGTTCGGCCACGTCCAGGTCGAGCCGGCCGCAGGCGTAATAGTCGAGGAAGAATAGCGGCTCGGCCCCCTGCACCAGGATGTCGTTCACGCTCATCGCCACCAGGTCGATGCCGATGGTGTCGTGGCGGCCGAGGGCGAAGGCCAGCTTGAGCTTGGTGCCGACGCCATCGGTGCCGGAGACGAGGACCGGATGCCGGTAGCGCTGGGGCAGTTCCACCAAGGCGCCGAATCCGCCGATGCCGGCCACGACCTCGGGCCGGAGGGTGCGGCGCGCAAGCGGTTTGATCCGCTCGACCAGGCTGTCGCCGGCATCGATGTCCACGCCGGCATCGCGGTAGGAGAGTGTGGGGGGCACGGTGCTGATCCAGGAACAGAAAAGCTATCATTCTAAATCATATGATCGTGCCCACCGCCGCGTCCAACCTGACCCGCCCGCTGACCTATCTGGCACTGGCAGCGGCCTTTGCCTATCTCGTCTATCTGCTCTCGCCCATCCTCACCCCTTTCCTGCTCGCGGCCGCCCTGGCCTATCTCGGCGATCCTTGGGTCGACCGGCTGCAACGTCTGCGCCTGCCCAGGGCCCTCGCCGCCCTGCTCGTGATGCTGGCCTTGTTGCTAGCCGTCATCGCCCTCATCGTCATCCTGACCCCCCTTGCGCGCGCCCAGTTTGCACGGCTCCTAGAGCAGATGCCTGCGCTCCTCGGCTGGGTCGAGGGGAGACTGCTGCCCTGGCTGCGCGACACCGCGGGCCTTGATCTGCCCGCAGACCGTACCCTCCTCGCCGACTGGCTGCGCGCTCACTTCAAAGACCTGGGCGAGCTCGGCGCCAGCCTGCCGCGACTGACCGACCGCGGCTTTGCCCTGTTCGGTTTCCTGGCCGGCTTGCTGCTTGTCCCGGTGGTCATGTTCTACCTCCTGCGCGACTGGGATCGGATCCTCGCGCACCTGGCCGACTGGATCCCCCGGCCCATACGCTCCCGCCTGCTCACCATACTGGCCGAGATCGACGCGGTCCTGGCGCAGTTCGTGCGCGCCCAGCTCGGGGTCATCGCCATCATGGTCCTCATCTACACCCTGGGCCTGTGGCTGATCGGACTCGATGATGCGCTGGCCGTGGGGGTGGTGTCCGGGGTCTTGGTCTTCGTCCCCTATCTGGGGCTGATGGTCGGCGTGATGCTGGGTAGTTTGGCCGCCTGGACACAGTTCGGCGAATTCACGGCGCTCATCCAGGTCTGGGCGGTGTTCGCCGTCGGACAGTTGTTGGAGGGCATGGTCATCACCCCCTGGCTGGTCGGCGAGCGTCTGGGGCTGCACCCGGTGGCGGTCATCTTCGCCTTGATGGCCTTCGGTCAGCTGTTTGGTTTTCTAGGCGTGCTGCTCGCCATCCCAGCCGCCGCCACCACCCTGGTGATCCTGCGTCACCTGCGTACTGAACTCGACCGGGTCTAGACCCGCTCAGTCGATCCGGCGATATTCTCCCTCGATCACGTCGTCCGCAGTGGTGCGCGCACGGCCTCCGCGTGGCCTGGGCGGCCGCCCGCCCGGCCAGGCGAGGAGGACCAGGGCCAGCGCGTCGCTGACCACACCGGGAAAGATCAGCAGCAGGGCGGCGATGATGCGGCGGAAGCTGGCCAGCAGCACGCCCATGGGGGCGTGGCCGTAGGCCAAGGCCTCGATGAGCCGAGGCAGAAAGGCGCGGTGCTCGCGGCGTAGCAGCCAGACGCCGATTGCGAGTGCCAATGCCAGCCAGGTCAGCGTCCAGGCGCCAATGGTCTGCCAGATCTGGTAGATACCGACGAGTTCCAGCACCGGCAGACCGAAAGCTATAATCCAAATACCCGCACGCATCCCAGTTGCCCCGAGCCTTCAATGTCGTTTGTGTGCATCCTCACGACTTTGCCCGACCCAACCTCGGCTCGGCAATTGGCACGACGGTTGGTGGAGGAGAGGCTTGCGGCCTGTGTCAACGTCCTCGACGGATGCACCTCGGTCTATCGTTGGCAGGGCACTGTAGAGGAGGCGTCCGAGGTCGTGCTGGTGATCAAGACCGTGCAGGACCGCTATGCGGCCCTGGAAACCTTTTTGCGCCAGCAGCATCCTTACGAATTGCCCGAGATCATCGCCTTGCCCATCGCGCAAGGCCTTCCTGAATACCTGGATTGGGTAGGCGCCGAGACGCGTGCCTGAACCTCTGGAGCTCTGCATGACGCGATCCCTGACCCTGTTTCTGCTGCTGCTGTGTGCAATCCTCACGGTACGCGCCGAGGAAGACCTGTTGGAGCCCGAAAAGGCCTTCATGTTCTCCGCCCGCATGCTGGATGCGAACCAACTGGAGGCCCGCTTCCGCATCGCGCCGGGCTATTATCTCTACCGCGACAAGATCGGCTTCAGCACCGAGGGCGAGGTGCAACTGGGCCAACCCGCCATGCCGGCGGGCAAGATCAAGGAGGACGAGTTCTTCGGCCGCGTCGAGACCTATCGCGGTGAGGTGCGTATCCGCATCCCCGTGCGCGGTGCAACCACGCCCTATACGCTCATCGCCAACTACCAGGGCTGCGCCGACGCGGGGGTCTGCTATCCGCCGCAGAGTACGCGGGTCCAAATCCAGCCGGTCGCAGCCTCCGCCGCCGTGACACCTGCTGTGGCCGAACCGGCGGCCACGGGCGGCGTGCAGGACCCCCGCCTCATCGCTCGGCTGAAACAGCTCGCCCGTGACCTCACTGGGGAATCGGGCGAAGAGGCGCTCATGCAGCCGGATGAAGCCTTCAAGCTGAGTCTGGAGCCCGGGCCGGACAATACCCTGGTGGCGCGCTACACCATCGCCCCTGGTTATTACCTGTACCGCGACAAGCTCACCCTGCGCATCCGGGAGCCGGTAGGGGTTGCCCTGGACACCCTGCGTCTGCCCAAGGCCGACGAGAAAGACGACCCGGTCTTTGGCAAGACCTTCGTCTACCACCAATCCTTTACCGCCAGCGCGCGACTGCTGGGCCTGCCCGAGGGGACGACGCGCCTGGCCGTGGAAGCGGTCTATCAGGGCTGTAACGAAAAGCAGGGGGTGTGCTATCCACCCATTGAAAAGCTGCTGCACCTGGAAGTCAAGGGCACTACCCTGGCCGCGGCACCGGTCGAACAGCCCGGGTCGGCCGCCTCACCAGCGCCGGTTGCCGAGGACACCTCCGAGGCCGGACAGATCCAGGCCCTGCTCAAGGGCGGCAATTACTGGCTGGTGATCGGCACCTTCTTCCTGCTCGGGCTGGGCCTGTCGCTCACGCCTTGTGTCTTCCCCATGATCCCGATCCTCTCCGGCATCATCGTCGGACAGGGCAAGGACATTACCAAGATGCGCGGTTTCCTGCTCTCGGCTGCCTATGTCCTGGGCATGGCCATCACCTACGCCATTGCGGGCGTTCTGGCCGGGCTGTCAGGGACCTTGATCTCCAACGCCTTGCAGAATCCCTGGGCCCTGGGCCTGGGCGCTGCCATCTTCGTGGCCCTAGCCCTGTCGATGTTCGGGTTCTACGAGCTGCAAATGCCCTCCTTTTTACAGAGCCGTTTCACCGAGGCGAGCAACCGCATCAAGGGCGGCAACCTGCCTGGCGTGTTCGCCATGGGCGTGATCTCCGCCCTCATCGTCGGACCCTGCGTGGCGGCACCGCTGGCAGGGGCTCTGCTCTACATCGGCCAGACTGGCGACCTTGCCTTGGGTGGGACCGCCCTTTTCGTGCTGGCCCTAGGCATGGGGGTGCCGCTACTGTTGATCGGCGTGTCGGCTGGCACCCTGCTGCCGCGTGCCGGCGGCTGGATGGACGCGGTGAAGAAGTTCTTCGGCGTGCTGATGATCGCCGTGGCGATCTGGCTGATCTCGCCGCTCATCTCTGACATCGTGCAGATGATGTTGTGGGCGGCGCTGCTGATCATCTCTTCGGTTTACCTCAAGGCCATGGATTCGCTGCCGCCGCATGCCAGCGGCTGGCAGCGCTTCTGGAAGGGGGTTGGCATCATGGCCTTGGTGGCTGGCATCGGGTTACTGCTGGGCGCCATGGGCGGCAGCCGCGACCTCTTGCAGCCCCTGCAGGTCTACAAGAGCAGCGAGGGCCCGGACCAGGGCAGCCGAAACGAGCTCGACTTCACCGCGGTCAAGGACATGGCGGCGCTGGACGCGGCCATCCAGGCAGCCAAGGGTCGCTATGTCATGCTCGACTTCTACGCCGACTGGTGTGTGTCCTGCAAGGAGCTGGAGCGCTTCACCTTTTCCGACCCGCGCGTCCAGGCGCGGCTCAAGGATGTGGTGCTGCTCAAGGCCGACGTCACCGCCAACCGGCCGGAGGACAAGGCGCTGCTCAAGCGCTTCACGCTGTTCGGGCCGCCTGGCATCATCTTTTTCGACAAAGAAGGACGCGAGGTCCCCTACCGCGTGATCGGCTTCGAGCCGCCGGACAAGTTCCTCGCCAGCCTCGACAAGGCGATCCCGTAATCCTATCCAGCCTGCCGATGGTGGCGCGCGAGCGGCGTCCGCGAGCAATCGCCCATCCCTTGTTGTGAATCCTGGCCCCGTCAAGCCTCCGCGCCCCTTGGTCACGGCCGCTGGCAGGGCCATCGGCGACTACGGCATGATCCGCGCCGGCGACCGGGTGCTCCTGGGTCTGTCGGGCGGCAAGGACAGCCTGTCGCTGTTGCATGTACTCATCCACCTCAAGGCGCGTGCCCCCATCCGCTTCGAGTTGGCGGCCTGCACGGTGGACCCACAGTCGCCCGACTATGACCCCGCGCCGCTCAAGCCCTACCTGGCCGCCTTGGGGGTGCCTTACTTCTACGAGAGCCAGCCCATCGTCGCGCAGGCCGGCGAGCACATGCAGGGGGACTCTTTCTGCGCCTACTGCTCGCGCATGCGCCGCGGCATCCTCTATCGGGTGGCGCGCGAGCGTGGCTACAACGTCCTGGCCCTGGCGCAACACCTGGACGACTTGGCCGAGACCTTCCTCATGAGCGCCTTCTTCGGTGGCAAGCTCAGGACCATGCGGGCGCATTATCTGAACGACGCCGGCGATGTCCGCGTCATCCGTCCCTTCGTCTATGTACGCGAGCGCCAGACCCGCGACTTCGCCACGCGCGCGCAGTTACCGGTGATCCAAGAAAATTGCCCGGCGTGCTTTACCGTACCCCAGCAGCGCATGCGCATGAAACGGCTATTGGCCGAGTTGGAGCGTGAACATCCGCGGCTGTTTGCGAACTTGCTCAGTGCTATGCGGCCGTTGATGGGGCAGGCTGTAAGTGCGCTGGGCAATTTCGGTGGAGGCTAACATCCGCGGTAGCGGATGTTAAGCGCGCGTAGGCGCGCGGCCGGAGCCAAAATGGCCGGTGTACGGTGTCTACTGGGGCAGGCTACAGGCGCGCCGGGCCATTTCGGCGGAGGCTAACATCCGCGGTAGCGGATGTTAAGCGCGCGTAGGCGCGCGGCCGGAGCCAAAATTGCCCGGCGTGCTTTACCGTACCCCAGCAGCGCATGCGCATGAAGCGGCTGTTGGCCGAGTTGGAGCGTGAACATCCGCGGCTGTTTGCCAACTTGCTCAGTGCGATGCGGCCGTTGATGGGGACACAAGCGCGGGCAGGATCGCCAGCAGACGTATCGTCGGGCGATGTGGACGGCATGCCCTGAGCGATCGAGGCCGGATCAGGGCCGTACTGTGTCGATCACCAGGCGTACATCCGTGCTGCCCAGCTTGATGCGGGCCAGACGGCCCTCGAGGTCGCCGCTGGCGGGCATTGCCTGGCCGGAGCGGGAGACGCGGGCGACGAGATCGACCTCGGCGTGGCTGGACAGGCGGTTGTTCGGATCCATCGCCAAACTGTCGTTCAGTTCGAAGG
>CALAMX010000129.1 GCA_937925755.1 uncultured Burkholderiales bacterium | reverse complement strand
GTTTCCGCACACCGCGCACGTCGAGTCGATCGCCCTGTTCGAGCGGCACGAATAGAAAAGGCGGCTCACGGCCGCCACTTCGCCTCGCTTAACCCGCGTAGGAGCGACGAAAGTCGCGACCAACAGATGTAGGAGCGACGAGAGTCGCGATCACCGCGGCGGGCGGTCTGGCCCGTAGGAGCGACGAAAGTCGCGACCAACAACGACCAACAGCGACCAGCAACGACGGCATGTATACCACGACGTGTCGCGGCTCTCGCCGCGCCTACCCGAGGCACGAGCGCGGCAGGCGAACGGATGCCGAGCCTTGCCAAGCTCCCCTGCCCACCTGCGAGCCGGTAAAATGGCGTCATTGCGCCATTGGAGCCCGCCATGCCCGTCAACCTCCCACCACCGGACCCCCACCGTCTCCTGCCCGTGCCCGGCATCGCCCTCGGCACGGCGGCGGCGGGCATCAAACGGCCGGGTCGTAAGGACGTCCTGGTGATGACCGTAGCGGAAGGGGCCGAGGTCGTCGGCGTCTTCACCCAGAACCGTTTCTGTGCCGCGCCTGTCATCGTCGCACGCGAGCACCTGCAGGCCGAGGCAGGCGTGCGTGCCTTGCTGGTGAACACGGGCAATGCCAATGCCGGCACCGGCGCCGAGGGGTTGGCCCGCGCCCGCGCCACCTGCAGCGCACTGGCCGAGCGCCTGGGGGTGAGCCCGTTGCAGATCCTGCCCTTTTCCACCGGGGTGATCCTGGAGCCGCTGCCGGCGGACAAAATCATCGCCGCCTTGCCCGCAGCGCTTGCCGACCTTCGAGCCGACAACTGGGCCGCCGCCGCGTCGGCCATCATGACCACCGACACCGTGCCCAAGGCCGTCTCGCGCCAAGTCACGCTCGACGGCACGGATTTCGTCGTCACCGGCATCGCCAAGGGCTCCGGCATGATCCACCCGAACATGGCGACCATGCTGGCCTTCGTGGCCACCGACGCGCCAGTGTCCTGCGAGGCCTTGGAGGCCATCCTCCGCCACGCGGTGAACCGCTCCTTCAATTGCATCACGGTCGATGGTGACACCTCCACCAATGATGCCTGCATCCTGATGGCCACCGGCGCCACGGCGGCGCCGGTGATCATGGACGATGCGGACCCCCGCTTCTTGCCTTTGCGCCATGCGGTGACCGAGGTGATGTCGTTGCTTGCCCAGTCGATCGTGCGCGACGGCGAGGGCGCGACGAAGTTCATCACCGTGCGCGTCGAAGGTGGCCGCGACGAAGCGGAATGCAAACAGGTGGCCTACGCCGTGGCGCGCTCGCCGCTGGTGAAGACCGCCTTCTTCGCCTCCGATCCCAACTTGGGTCGCATCCTTGCCGCGGTCGGCTACGCTGGGCTTGCTGACCTCGAGGTCGAGCGTGTACGCCTTTACCTGGGCGATGTCTTGGTGGCCGAGAACGGCGGCCGCGCCGCCAGCTACCGCGAGGAGGATGGCCGCCGGATCATGGCGGCGCCGGAGATCGAAGTGCGCATCGACCTGGCGCGCGGCACGGCAGCGGCGACGGTGTGGACCTGCGATTTCTCCTACGACTACGTCAAGATCAACGCCGAATACCGGACTTGAACGACCCGCGCATGAAGTCGCAGGCTTTGTCTTATGACGAGCCTAAACCCAGCCCCGACATTCAGGAGGCTCTGCAAAACGGGTTGCGCGGGCACTCGGCTCCGATGTGCGGCTCAACCAGCGCTGTGCGCATGTGAGCCTTCGCCTGAACTTCGTTTATGCTCCCTCGCCAAACCACAGGTCATGTCTTGCAGCTCGCGCGCGGGACAAACCCGCTCGCTGGGTTATGTAAAGCTTCCCGAGTGGTCTGATGGGCACGATTGCGGTTCGGGACAATATCGACCATGCTACACAGCGTGTAGCGCTGGGTTCGCTTCGCACAAGCGCAATTCCTCCCCTGGCTGAAGTCACGGGTTTCCTTGCGAGGGGTTCATGAATACCGGTCTTGAGGCCTTCCTGGCACGGGCGGAGGCGTTGCTCGCCCGGCTCGAGCCGCTGCTGCCCCCCGCACCGCCTACGGTGGATTGGTCCACCACCCTGGCCTGCCGCTGGCGGCGCACGCAGCGAGTCGGCTGGTTTGAACCGGTGCGTGTGCTCAACTGCCCGCCCTGGGAGGCACTGCGCCACATCGACGCACAAAAGGCGGTTCTCGACCGCAACACGCGCCAGTTCGTCCTGGGACTACCAGCCAACAACGTGCTGCTTGCTGGCAGTCGCGGCTGCGGCAAGTCCTCCCTGATCAAGGCGCTGCTGCCGCGTTACGCGAAACAAGGCCTGCGCCTGGTCGAAGTGGACAAGGTCGACCTCATAGACCTGCCCCACATCGTCGAGCGACTGGTAGGGTTGCCGCAGCGTTTCGTGCTGTTCGCCGACGACCTCTCCTTCGAGGCGCACGAGGCCGACTACAAGCCGCTCAAGGCGGCGCTGGACGGCTCAGTGGCAGGGCTACCCGACAACGTGCTGATCTATGCCACCTCCAACCGCCGTCATCTGATCCCGGAATATTTTGCCGAGAACGTCGCAAGCGAGCACTTGGCCGGCGAGATCCGTCCGGCCGACGCCACCGAGGAGAAGCTGTCGCTGTCCGACCGCTTCGGCCTGCTGCTGACCTTCTACCCCTTCGACCAGAATGCCTATCTGGACATCGTCGCTGCCTGGGTCGTGGCCCTGGGTGGGTGCGTTACGTCCACCATGCGGCAAGAGGCCCTGCAGTGGGCCATCCAGCGCGGCGGGCGGTCCGGGCGCATCGCTCGCCAGTTCGCCGCCGACTGGGTTGGGCGACAGGGTCTCAAGGGCAAATGATGACCGAGCGCGTCGCGGTGGCCGCTGCCGTCATCGAACGTCCGGACGGTGCCTTCCTCATGGCGAGCCGGCCCTCGGGCAAGGCCTATGCCGGTTGGTGGGAGTTTCCGGGCGGCAAGCTGGAACCTGGCGAGACCGCCCGCCATGCCCTTAAACGCGAGCTCGAGGAGGAACTGGGCATACGCGTGCATACGGCCTACCCTTGGCTGACCCGAGATTACGACTATGAACACGCGCGCGTGCGCCTGCACTTCTTCAGGGTGGTCGATTGGTCGGGCGAACCGCATCCGCACGAAGGTCAGGCAATCGCCTGGGTGCAGGCCGGGCGGCCCGAGGTCAGCCCCATCCTCCCGGCCAATGGCCCTGTCCTCAAGGGTCTTGCGCTGCCGCTCGTCTATGCCATCTCCGCCGCTGCCGAGCTGGGCCGCGCGCGTTTCCTCGCCCGTCTCGAATCCGCGCTCGAAGCGGGTTTGCGCCTGCTGCAGTTGCGCGAAAAGACCCTACCCTACGAAGACCTTGCCAAGCTCGCCCAGGAAGTCGACGCTCGTTGTCGGGAGTATGGTGCGCGCCTGCTGATCAACGGCGACGCAGCGCTCGCTGCCCGGATCGGGGCGGGCGTGCACCTCACTGCCGCCCAGCTCATGCGCCTCGAATGTCGGCCGGACCTGCCCTGGGTGGGCGCCTCCTGCCACGATGCGACTGAGCTTGCGCGGGCAGTCGCCCTAGGCGTCGACTTCGTCGTCCTCGGTCCGGTCCTGCCCACCGCGAGCCATCCTGGCGCCCCCAGCCTGGGCTGGGCCCGCTTTGCCGAGCTCGTCGCCGGCAGCGCCGTGCCCGTCTATGCCCTCGGCGGGCTCACCCGCACCGACCTCATCCCTGCCCGACAGGCGGGCGCACACGGTATTGCCATGAAAAGTGGGGCCTGGTCATGACCACCGCACGCAGCCATTTACTCCGCCTCGCCCCGGCCGGTATCCTCCTCATGGTCGCCCTGGTCGTCTTCCTGCAGCCGGGGCGCGAGCCCCTCGATGCGGCGCCGCAGACCCTGCAGTGCGCCGATCTCGCCCGTGGCTGTACGACTCGGCTCGGTGACCGCGAAGTGGCCCTCGGCATCACCGGGGAACTCAAGGTGCTGCAGCCCTTCGAGCTTTGGGTGCGCGCCGAGGGCGCCCGCAAGGTGCAGGCCCGATTCACCATGGAGGGGATGGACATGGGTTTCAACCTCTACACCCTGCGCCCCGATCAAAAGGGTGTGTTCCGCGGCCGTGTCACGCTGCCGGTGTGTGTCTCCGGCCGAAGGGACTGGGTGATGACGCTGGAGATCGATGGGCGGCGGCTTGCAGTACCCTTCGTTACGGAACTGTAATAATTTCCGGCGCAGTCGCTAACTATAATCACCCCACGCCCAGAGGATTGGGTGGATCAGGAGCGAGAGCATGGCAGAACACACCTACAAGCAGTTCGATGCGGACCTGGAGATGGTGCGGGCCCGCGTTCTGGAGATGGGGGGCTTGGTCGAGGAGCAGGTCAACCGGGCCATCGATGCCCTGATCAATGGCGACGTCAAGGCAGCCGAGGCGGTGATCGCCACCGACCATCAGGTCAATGCCCTGGAGGTCGCCACTGACGAGGCCTGCACGCAGATCATCGCGCTGCGCCAACCGGCCGCCGTCGATTTGCGCATGATCCTGACCATCATCAAGACCATTACCGATCTGGAGCGCATCGGCGACGAGGCCGCCAAGATCGCTCGCTACGCCCTGCGGGTCTATGAGAGCGACCGCATCATCACCCCCCGCTACAGCGAGATCAAGTATATGGCGGGGCTCACGCTCAAGATGCTACGTGAGTCGCTCGATGCCTTCGCCCGCCTAGACGCGTCGGCCGCTGGAGCGGTGGCGCGCCAGGACATCGAGGTGGACGAGGAATTCCACCTGATCACCCGCCACCTCATCACCTACATGATGGAGGACCCGCGCACCATCTCCACCTTCATCGACCTGATGTTCGTGGTCAAGGCCATCGAACGCATCGGCGACCATGCCAAGAATGTGTCCGAGTACGTGGTGTTCATGGTCAAGGGCAAAGACGTGCGCCACACCTCGATCGAGGAGCTGGAGCGCGAGCTCAAGTGACCGCCTGGAAACGCTGAAGAGCCGCGAGCGGGTCGATCCCGCTCGTGAACGCCTGCAAAGCCCCTGCTCAAGGAGGTTCGGCATGACCCGACGAGCGGGATTACACGCCACGCGGGCGGTGTCGAAACGGCGTTTCGACATCGGCACACACATGCGCAGCGCATGGTGAGGCTACGCCGAAATTCCGTCTTCGGATGCACGCCGATCGATCTGATAGGTCTCGCATCCTGCGCTAAAGGCAGCTCTGCATAACTGGCTGCGCGGGCGCATCGCTGCCTTGCGCGGTGTTGGCTCCGGCCGCTCGCTT
>CALAMX010000128.1 GCA_937925755.1 uncultured Burkholderiales bacterium | reverse complement strand
AAAGACTATGTCGAGATCACCCCTGCCCAGCCCGTCGAGGCCCCGCGCGGCAAGGTGGAGGTGATCGAGTTCTTCTGGTACCGCTGCCCGCACTGCGCCGACCTGGAACCCGAGCTGGAGGCCTGGATCAAGCGTCAACCGGCACATGTCGTGGTGCGACGGCAGCCGGCGGTACTGAGCGATAGCTGGCTGCCGCTCGCCCGCGTCTACTACGCACTGGAGGCGGTCGGCCAGGTCGAGCGCCTGCACGCCGAGGTGTTCAAGGCGATCCACCGCGAGCGCATCGATTTGAACGACCCCAACACCTTTTTCGACTGGGCGGCTGCACGCGGGGTGGACCGGCGCAAACTGGCCGAGGCCTACAACTCCTTCTCGGTCAACGCCAAGGCGGCGCGCGCCAAACAACTCTCCGCCCGCTACAAGATCAGCGGTGTGCCGGCCTTCGTCGTCAATGGCAAGTACCAGACCTCGGCCTATCTGACGGGAGGGCACAAAGAACTGTTCCGCGTGCTCGATACCCTGATCGAAGAGGAGCGTGGTCGGCGCTGAGCGACCGGGACGAGCCATGGGCGAGCAGCCGGCGCAACCGGGTGTGCTGTATGTGGTCGCCACCCCAATCGGTAACCTGCGTGACGTGAGCCTACGCGCCTTGGACGTGCTGCGCAGCGCAGACCGCATCGCTGCCGAGGACACCCGCGTCACGCAGGGACTGCTCGCCGCCTACGGCATCACCCGCCCCCTCACGGCGCTAAATGAACACAACGAGGTCGCCGTCACGCCGCGACTGATCGCTCGGCTACTGGCCGGCGAGAGCCTGGCCTTGGTCAGCGATGCCGGCACACCGGGCCTGAGCGACCCAGGCGCCCATCTGGTGCGGGCCGCGCGCGCTGCCGGCGCGCCGGTGGTCCCCATACCTGGCCCCAGCGCCGCCGTCACGGCCCTGTCAGTGGCTGGCATCACCGCGCCGCACTGGCTCTTCTACGGCTTCCTGCCGCCAAAGGCGGCGGCACGCCGGCAGACCCTGCAGGCCCTGGCCGCCCTGCCCTTCCACTTGGTCTTCTACGAGGCGCCGCACCGCATCCTTGACTGCGTGGCCGACCTTGCGGATGTCCTGGGCCCCGGGCGTGAGCTGATCCTGGCGCGCGAGCTGACCAAGCGTTTCGAGCAAGTGGCCTGCTTGCGGCTGGGCGAAGCGCAGGACTGGCTCACGGCGGATACCGACCGGCAGCGCGGTGAATTCGTCCTGATCGTCGCCGGTGCCCAGCCGACGGCGAGGAGCGAATCCACGAATGCGCGGCAGGTGCTGGCGACCTTGTTGGAGGAGCTGCCGGCCAGTCAGGCGGCGCGTCTTGCCGCCAAGCTCACCGGTATCAAACGTGCAGAACTCTACGCGTTGGCCCTGGACTTGAAACCCGAGGCTGGTGATCAGCCGTAGGTCAGCCGCATGGCCTGCAGACACAAGGACAGCAGGGGCTGCGGCAGCAGGCCCAGCGCCAGCACAGCCAGCCCGTTGACGGACAATAGCATGCGGGCGTCGCCCGGGGTTGCGGTCACGGGCTCGAGGCTGTGCGGCGTGTCGAAGTACAACCGCTTGACCACCCGTAGGTAGTAATAGGCCCCCACCAGGGAGAACAAGACCGCGACCACGGCGAGCCAGATCCAGCCCGCACCCACCAGTGCCTGTAGCACGGTCAGTTTGGCGTAGAAGCCGACGAAGGGCGGCAGGCCTGCCATGGACAGCATCAGGATCGCCATCAGCGCCGCCAGCCAGGGGGCGCGGCGGTTGAGTCCCTTGTAATCGTCGAGGGCATCGGCCTCGAAACCGGCGCGCGCGAGGTGCAGGATCAGACCGAAGGCGCCCAGGCTCATGATCACATAGGTGACGACGTAAAAGAGGGCCGCACTGTAGCCGTTTACCTCCCCCGTCATCACCCCGAGCAGGAGGAAGCCCATGTGGGCGATGGTCGAATAGGCCAGCATGCGCTTGATGTTGGTCTGCATGATCGCTGCCAGGTTGCCGACGGCCAGCGACAATACCGCCATCACTGCCAGCATCTGCTGCCAGTCGCCATGCGCTGGTTGCAGCCCATCGGCGAGCAGCCGGATGACGAAGGCAAAGGCCGCCAGCTTGGGCGCCGAGCCGATGAACAGCGTTACCGCCGTGGGTGCCCCATGGTAGATATCGGGTACCCACATGTGAAAGGGGGCGGCACCCAGCTTGAAGCCCAGCCCAGCCACCACGAAGACCAGTCCGAAGGCCAGAACCACCGGCTCGTCCACGCCGCCCGCCAGTATGGCGGCCATCTTGCCCAGCTCCAACGTGCCGGTCAGGCCGTAAAGCATGGACATACCATACAGGAGCAAGCCCGAGGCGAGCGCGCCGAGCACGAAATACTTCATCGCCGCCTCGACCGCTACGGCGTCGTCACGCCTGAGCGCGACCATCGCATAGAGCGCGAGCGACAAAAGTTCCAGCCCGAGGTAGAGGGTGAGCAGGTGGCTGGCCGAGATCATGACCATCATACCGAGGACGGCGAAGAGCAGCAGCGCGAAGTATTCGCCGCGCATCAGGGCCCGGTCGGCCAGGTACTGGCGGGAGTAGATGGCGGCGGCGATGCCGGCGAAATAGGTCATCAGCTTCAACAGGTCGGCCAGGGCGTCATCGACGAACATGCCGCTGAAGGCGGTGGCAGTCACGCCGCTGGCGGTGAAGGCGGTCAACCCTGCCGCCGCCAGCAGGGTGGCGAGGGTCAGCACATAGCCGGCCACACGCGGCCGGGCAACGGCCGCAGCGGTATCGGCCTGACCACGCACGGCATAGGCCTCGAACATCAGCACCACACAGGCCATCACCAGGACGAGCATCTCCGGTGCGGCGGACAACAGATCAGGCATGGATAAGATCATGGGCTATTCAGAGATCGGATTGCCGAAGAGAAAAGCAGGGTGTGGGACGCAGCATATCGACCTCTTTCATTTCACTTCTCACCTCTCCTATCTTTTCAATACACCAGCTTGCTGTGAGACACATGCTCGAGCAGGTGGTTGACAGAGGCGTGCATGACTTCGGTAAGCGGCAGGGGATAAACCCCCAAGGCGAGCACGCACACGGCAAGCAGTGCCAGGATGAGGAACTCACGCCCGTCGATGTCCTTGAGTGCGGCCACCTGCGGATTGGCCACCGGGCCGAAGATCACCCGCTTGTACATCCACAGGGTATAGGCGGCACCGAAGATCAGGGTAAGGCCCGCCGCCAGCGCCCACCAGAAGTTCACTTCCACCGTGCCGAGGATCACCATGAACTCGCCGATGAAGCCGCTGGTGCCGGGGAGCCCAGCGTTGGCCATGGCGAAGAGCATCATGAAGGCGGCGAATTTGGGCATGGTGTTGACCACCCCGCCGTAGTCGGCGATCTGGCGCGAATGTAGGCGGTCATACAAAACCCCGACGCAGAGGAAGAGCGCTCCGGAGACGAAGCCGTGCGAGACCATCTGCACCAACCCCCCTTCGATGCCGAGGGGATTGAAGATGAAAAAGCCCAGGGTGACGAAGCCCATGTGGGCGATGGAGGAGTAAGCGATCAGCCGCTTCATGTCCGACTGCACCAAGGCGACCAGGCCGATGTAGACGATGGCCACCAGCGACAGCGTCACCATCAGCCAGGCGAGCTCGTGCGCAGCATCGGGCACGATGGGCAGTACGAAGCGCACGAAGCCGTAGGCGCCGACCTTCAGGGTGATGGCGGCCAGCACCACGGAGCCGCCGGTGGGCGCCTCGGTGTGCGCATCCGGCAACCAGGTGTGCACAGGCCACATCGGCACCTTGACGGCAAAGGCGAAGAAGAAGGCGACGAATAGCAACACCTGCGCTGCCATGCTGAGCGGCAGACGGTGCCAGGCAAGGATGTCGAAACTGCCGCCGCTCTCGAAATAGAGGTAGAGCACGGCCACCAGCATGAGCAGCGAGCCCAGCAGGGTGTAGAGGAAGAACTTGATCGCCGCGTACACCCGGTTGGGTCCGCCCCACACCCCGATGATGAGGTAGAGCGGGATCAGCATGGCCTCGAAAAAGACGTAGAACAGCACCCCATCAAGGGCGGCGAAGACGCCATTGAGCAGCCCCGACTGGATGAGGAAGGCGGCCATGTACTGCGCCACCTTCTCGCGAATCACCACCCATCCGGCCAGGACCACCAGCACCGTGGTGAAGCTGTTGAGGAGTACGAAGGGCATGGAGATGCCGTCCACCCCCAGGTGATAGTGGATGTTGAAGGCAGGGATCCAGGCCGTGCGCTCGACGAACTGCATGGCAGACGTGGTCTTATCGAAGCCAGTCCACAGCGGGATGGCGACCGCGAAGCCGAGCAGTGCCCCGATCAGGGCAAGCGCGCGGGTGCCATCGGCGCGCCGGTCGTCGCTACCCAAGACGAGCAACAAGACGCCGGCGACGATGGGCACCCAGATGGTGAGACTGAGGATTCCGATTCCTTCAAGCATCCAATTGTCCTGAGCGGTGTTTTTTTCTCGTATTCAGTCGACGAACCAGGTCACCAAGAGCGCCACGCCGATGATCATGGCGAAGGCGTAATGGTAGATGTAACCGGTCTGAAGGCTGCGGACCACGGCGGCAAGCCGCCCCACCGCGCGCGCGGTGCCGTTGACCAGAACGCCATCGATGGCGAACACGTCGCCCCAGCGCCACAGCCGTCCGCCGAGCAGGCGCGCGCCACCGGCGAAGAACCAGTCGTTGAAAGCGTCGAAGCCATATTTGCGCTCAAGGATGGTATAGAGGATGCCGGCCTTGCGACGGATCTTTTCGGGCAGGTCGCGACGCACCAGGTACAGATACCAGGCGGTGGCAACCCCAGCGACGGCCAACCAGAAGGGCAGGCTCACGAGGCCGTGCAGCACCATGGCCCCAGCGCCGTGGAAATGCTCGGCTAGATGCTGCATGGCCGGGTGGGCGGCATGGTTGACGAAGATCGCAGCGCCGAAGAAGCCACCGAACAGCATGGGCTCGATGTAGGCCCAGCCGGCATAGATCGAGGGGATGGCAAGCAGGATGAGCGGCACGGTCACCACCCAAGGCGACTCACGCGGCGGGCTGTGGCCACCGTGGTGGCGGCCGTGGTGGGCGTCGTCGTCCTTGCCGCCTTCCTGGTCATGGCCGACATGGGCGTTGCGGAAGCGCTCCGGCCCGTGGAAGACGAGGAAATACATGCGGAAGGAATAGAAGGCGGTGACGAAGACACCGGCGGTGACGGCGAAGGCCGCGAAGCCCGCGCCCGGCAGGTCCGCGGCATAGGTCGCCAGGATGATGGAATCTTTGGAGAAGAAACCGGAAAGCCCAGGCGTGCCGATCAGGGCCAGAGAACCGATGAGCAGGGTGAGCCAGGTGATGGGCATGTACTTACGCAAACCACCCATGTTGCGGATGTCCTGGTCGTGGTGCATGCCGATGATGACGGAGCCGGCGGCCAGGAACAGCAGGGCCTTGAAAAAGGCGTGCGTCATCAGGTGGAAGATGGCCACGGAATAGGCCGACACCCCTAGGGCTACGGTCATGTAGCCCAACTGCGACAGGGTGGAATAGGCCACCACCCGCTTGATGTCGTTTTGCACCATGCCCAAGAAGCCCATGAACAGGGCGGTGATGGCGCCGATGACCAGGACGAAGGACAGCGCGGTGTCGGACAGCTCGAATAGCGGGCTCATCCTCGCCACCATGAAGATGCCGGCGGTGACCATGGTGGCGGCATGGATCAGGGCGGAGATCGGTGTGGGGCCCTCCATCGAGTCCGGCAGCCAGACGTGCAGCGGGAACTGAGCGCTCTTGCCCATGGCGCCGATGAACAGCAGGATACAGACCACCGTCATGAGCTCCCAGGGATGTCCCTGGATGAGGCTTATGCTTTGCTGCGCAAGCTGCGGTGCCTTCTGGAACACCTCGGCATAGTCCAGGGTGCCGAAGTGGACCCAGATGAGACCAATGCCGAGCAGAAAGCCTAGGTCACCCACCCGGTTGACCAAAAACGCCTTGAGGTTGGCGTAAATGGCCGATTCGCGCGTGTACCAGAAGCCAATGAGCAAGTAGGACACCAGCCCGACCGCCTCCCAGCCGAAAAAGAGCTGCAGGAAGTTGTTGCTCATCACCAGCATGAGCATGGCGAAGGTGAACAGCGCGATGTAGCTGAAGAAGCGCTGATAGCCGGGGTCGTCGGCCATGTAGCCAATGGTGTAGACGTGCACGCACAACGACACAAAGGTCACCACCAGCATCATCAGCGCGGTGAGCGGGTCGATGAGGAAACCGATCTCCAGACGCAAATCACCGGAGGTCAGCCAGGTATAGACCGGGCCGTTGAAGGTGTTGCCGGCGAGCACGTCCTGGAAGATCAGGATGGAGGCGATGAAGGCGGTCGCCACACCAGCGATGGTGACCGTGTGCGCCCCTGCACGACCGATCGTCCGGCCAAACAGCCCGGCGATGATGGCGCCCGCGAGCGGGGCTAAGGGAACGATCAGATAGAGCGTCTTCATGTCCATGCCCATCACCCCTTGAGGCTATCGAGATCATCCACGTTGATGGAGCGCCGGACGCGGAAGAGTACCACCAGGATGGCCAGACCGATGGCCGACTCGGCCGCCGCCACCGTCAGGATGAAGAAGACGAAGATCTGACCGGCGGTGTCGTTCAGGAAATGCGAGAAGGCGATGAAGTTGATGTTCACCGCCAAGAGCATGAGCTCAATGGCCATCAACAGGACGATCAGGTTCTTGCGGTTCAGGAAGATGCCCAGCACGCTGAGGGCGAACAGCACCGAACCCAGCACCAGATAGTGGTTCAGTCCGATCATGCGTCCTCCTCAGACTGGGCTTGCGGTTTTTGTGGCTTGAGGTTGACGAGGCGCACTCTGCCCTCACGCTTGACCTTGACCTGCACGGCCGGGTCCACCCACTTGACCCCCGCTCTGCGACGCAAGGTGAGCGCGATGGCGGCGACGATGGCCACCAGCAGGATCACCGCCGCGAGCTCGAAGGGATAGACATACTCGGTGTAGAGCAGCAGGCCCAGCTCCTTGGTGTTGCTGTAACCAGCCGGCTTGGGCGCCGGTGGGTTGAGCCCGAAGGTCTCGCCGCCCAGCACCAGGATCATCTGCACGATCAGGAGGCCAGCGACCAGGGCGGCGATGGGCAGATAGTCCCAGAACTGCTGTCTGAGCTGCTCGAGGTTGATGTCCAGCATCATCACCACGAACAGGAACAGCACCATCACCGCGCCGACATACACCAGGACCAGGGTGATGGCGAGGAACTCCGCCTCCAGCAATATCCACAGCCCCGCCGCGGTGAAGAAGGCGAGCACTAAGGCAAGGGCGGCGTGCACCGGGTTCTTCGCGGTGATCACCCGGAGGCCGGCAAGGAGCAGGATGGCGGCGAAAAGATAGAAGATGACGGCGGAAAATTCCATGCTAAAGCGGGTTGTTGGTTATTCAGGCGGTGGTGTGGCCGCTATCGATAGCGTGCATCCTCGGCCTTGCGCTTGGCGATCTCGGCTTCGTATTTGTCGCCCACCGCCAGAAGCATCTCCTTGGTGTAATAGAGATCGCCACGCTTTTCGCCGTGATAGTCGATGATGTGGGTCTCGACGATGGCGTCGACCGGACAGGCCTCCTCGCAGAATCCGCAGAAGATGCACTTGGTCAGGTCGATGTCGTAGCGCGTGGTGCGGCGCGTACCATCGGCGCGCTGTTCGGATTCGATGGTGATGGCCAGGGCCGGACAGACGGCTTCGCACAGCTTGCAGGCGATGCAGCGCTCTTCCCCGTTGGGATAGCGGCGCTGGGCGTGCAGCCCGCGGAAACGCGGGCTCATGGGGGTGCGCTCCTCGGGGAACTGCACCGTGATCTTGCGCGCGAACAGATAGCGACCGGTGAGCGCCATGCCGCGCACCAGCTCGGTGAGCAGGAAGGTGTCGAAGAATTGCTTGATGCGGCTGAGCATCGTCCCCTCCTAGTGGAACAAGTGGCCGTAGGGGGTCTGCAGGATGAGGCCCACCAGCAGGATCCAGATGAGGGTCACTGGGATGAACACCTTCCAGCCCAGGCGCATGATCTGGTCGTAGCGGTAACGCGGGAAGGTGGCACGGAACCAAAGGAAGAGCAGCAGGATGAAGCTCACCTTGGCGGCGAGCCACACGAAACCATCAGGCAGCCCCGGGATGGGGGAGAGCCAACCGCCTAGGAACATGAGGCTGGTGAGCGTAGAGATGAGGATCATATTGGCATACTCGGCCAGGAAGAAGACGGCGAAAGCCATGCCCGAGTACTCCACGTGGAAGCCCGCAACGATCTCGCTCTCGCCCTCGGCCACATCGAAGGGCGCGCGGTTGGTCTCCGCCACGCCGGAGATGAGGTAGACCAGGAACAAGGGAAAGAGCGGCAGCCAGTACCAATGCCAGAAGCCACCCTCCTGCCCTTTGACGATCTCGACCAGGTTTAGGCTTTGCGCGCTCATCAACACCCCGACCAGGGCGAAGCCCATGGCAATCTCATAGGAGACGATCTGGGCGGCGGAGCGCAGGCTGCCAAGAAAGGCGTACTTCGAGTTCGACGCCCAGCCAGCAATGATCACGCCATAGACGCCCATGGAGGTGATGGCTAGGATGTAGAGCAGGCTCGCGTCGATGTTGGCCAGCACCAGCCGGTCGGTGAAGGGGATCACCGCCCAGGCGGCCATGGCCGGGGCGATGGCCAGCACCGGGGCAAACAGGAAAAGTCCGCGGTTTGCCCCACTGGGGATGATGATCTCCTTGGTGAGCAGTTTGACCGCGTCGGCGATGGGCTGGCCCAGGCCCCACAGCCGGAAGCCGAAGAAACCCACGCGGTTGGGTCCCATGCGCACCTGCATCCAGCCGATGACCTTGCGCTCGGCCCAGGTCAGGTAGGCCACGGCAGTGAGCAGCGGCAAGACGATAGCGACGATCTTGACTAGGGTCCAGACCGGGGTCCAGGCGGGGCCGAGCAGGTCTTGGAGCTGTTCCATCACATCTTCTCCAGGCTCAGATTGCCGAAGCGCGGGCCCAGACGAGAAGTCAGAGGGTGCACGGCGGCCACCCGTACCACATCGGGCAGCAGGCGATCGTCACGCATGAGTTTCAGGATCGTCTCGTTGTCGCCTTGGCGCACCTTGACCGGTTTTCCAACCGTGAGCCCCAGTCGTTCGATGAGGGCACCGTTGACCCAGCAGGCCGCCGCCGCCTCGCCGTCAAAAGTGGCCTGCAGGGCCGGCGCGCGGCGGGTGAGCAAGTCGAGCTGATAGATTGGCGTCTCGGCCAGCCGTTCGAGCCCCTCCTGGGGTTTGAGCGCGCGGATGGCCACCGGTGTGACCGCATTGTCGAGCCGAGCGCGGACATCCGCCTCACCCTGGGGCAGGGCCTCGGCCAGGACTTCCCGGCTGGTGTCGTGTTGGAAACCGGCGAGTCCCATGAGGTTGCCCAGCACGCGCAGGACCTTCCAGGCCGGGCGCGTCTCACCCAGGGGCGGCACCACGGCCTCGAAGGACTGTAGTCTCCCCTCCATGTTGACGAAACTACCGGAGGTCTCGGCGAAAGGCGCAATCGGCAGCATGACATGGGCATAGGCGCTGGCGCGATCCTGGAAGGGGGTGAGCGCCACCACCAGTTCGGCCGACGCCAGGGCGGCGCGCGCCGTGACCGGATCGGCGGCCTCCAGCTCGGGCTCACAGCCGAGCAAGACGTAGGCCTTGCGCGGCTGCCGCAGCATCTCGCCCGCGGTGAGACCGCCGCGGCCTGGCTGGCAGCCCACGACTGCGGCGCCCACGCTGTTGGCGGCAGGCGGTAGGACGCCGAGGATCGCACCGGTGGCGCGGGCGATGGCCTGGGCCAGGGTGGCCAGTTCTGCCGCGGCCGGGTGTTGCTGGGCATAAGCGCCGAGCACAACCGCCTTGCGACTGCCGCTAAGCAGGCTCCTCGCGATGGCGCGGGCCGCATCGCTGGCGATGATGCCCTCCAATGCCAGCGGCCCGAGGTCTTGCCCAGCTTCGCGCAAGGCAACCGCTACCTGGGCCAGGGCCGTGACCAGCCCCGAAGGTTTCGCGATGAGGCGCTGCACCACCCGGCACAGTAGGTCGTCATCGGCGGCGTGCACGACATTGAGTTCAGCGCCATGCTTGACGGCCTTGCGCAGCCGTTGCGCGAGCAGGGGTTGCTCCTTGCGGAGCGTCGAGCCGACCAGCAGGATGCGGTCCAAGGTCTCCACCTCGGCGATGGCCATCCCCAGCCAGGGCACGCCGGCTCCCGCGATCGGTTCGGCGAGGTCGAGCCGGGTGTCGATGTTCTCGCAGCCCAGGGTGCGGGCAAGCTTCTGCAGCAGGTGGAGTTCCTCCACGGTCTGGTGCGGTGAGGCGAGAAAGCCGACCGATTCAGGCCCATGCGCCTCGATCAGCACCTTGAGCGCACCGGCGACCTGGTTCAGGGCCTTGGGCCAGTCGACTTCATGCCACAAACCAGCCTCGTCGCGCACCATGGGGCGGGTGAGCCGGCTGTCGGCATCGAGCGCCTGGTATGCAAAGCGATCACGGTCGGCCAGCCAACACTCGTTGATGGCCTCGTTCTCGCGCGGCAGGACGCGAGAGACACGCTTGTCCTTGACATGCACCTCGAGGTTGGCGCCCAGCGCATCATGCGGGCTCACCGAGGGCCGTCGCTTGAGTTCCCAGGCGCGCGCCGTATAACGGAAGGGCTTGGAGGTGAGTGCCCCGACCGGGCACAGGTCGATCACATTGCCGGACAGCTCCGAGGTGACCTGGCGCTCGAGATAGGGCATCACTTCGGTGTGCTCGCCGCGGCCGGGCATACCCAGCTCCATCAGCCCGGCGATCTCTTGGCCGAAGCGCACGCAGCGACTGCAATGGATACAGCGCGTCATCTCGGTCGCAATGAGGGGGCCCAAGTCCTTGTCGCGCACCACCCGCTTCGGTTCGGTGTAGCGGGAGGCGCTGCCCCCGTAACCCACCGCCAAGTCCTGCAGTTGGCACTCGCCGCCCTGGTCGCAGATCGGGCAGTCGAGCGGGTGGTTGATGAGCAAGAGCTCCATCACCCCCTTCTGGGCCTTGATGGCACGCTCGGAGTGCGTATGCACCACCATGCCCTCGGTGACCGGGGTCGCGCAGGCGGGCAATGGCTTGGGCGCCTTCTCGACCTCCACTAGGCACATGCGGCAGTTGGCGGCAATGGACAGTTTCTTGTGGTAGCAGAAATGCGGGATGAAGATGCCAAGCCGATTGGCGGCATCCATTACGGTCGCCCCCTGGGCGACCTCGATCCGCTTACCGTCTATGGTCAGGCTCGGCATCTCAGCTCCCCACCATGCAGCGTTTGTGTTCGATGTGATACTCGAACTCTCTGCGGAAGTGACGAATGAAGCTCTGCACGGGCCCGACCGCCGCATCGCCCAGGGCACAGATGGTGCGCCCAGCGATGTTGTCGCCCACGCTCATGAGCAGGTCGAGGTCCTCGGGCCGCCCCTTGCCGTGTTCGATGCGGTGCACGACGCGGTACATCCAGCCGGTCCCCTCGCGACAGGGCGTGCACTGGCCGCAGGACTCCTCGTAGTAGAAGTAGGACAAGCGCTCCAGCGCGCGTACCATGCAGACCGTCTCGTCCATCACGATCACTGCGCCGGAGCCCAGCATGGAGCCGGCCTTGGCGATGGCGTCGAAGTCCATGGTGAGATCCAGCATGATCTCGGCCGGCAACACCGGGGCAGAAGAACCGCCGGGGATGACCGCCTTCAACTTGTGCCCGTTGCGCACTCCGCCGGCCATCTCCAGGAGTTGCGCGAAGGGGGTACCGAGCGGCACCTCATAGTTACCCGGCCGATTGACGTGGCCGGAGACCGAGAACATCTTGGTGCCGCCGTTGTTGGGTTTGCCCAGCTCTAAGAAGGCCTGACCGCCGAAACGCATGATCCAGGGGATGGAGGCGAGCGTCTCGGTATTGTTGATGGTGGTAGGCTTGCCGTATAGGCCATAACTCGCCGGAAATGGCGGCTTGAAACGTGGCTGCCCTTTTTTACCCTCGATCGACTCCAGCAGCGCCGTCTCCTCGCCGCAAATGTAGGCGCCATAACCATGGTGGGCGTGGATGTCGAAATCCCAACCGCTACCCAGGATGTTCTTGCCCAGGAAACCGGCGCGACGCGCCTCGCCCAAGGCCTGCTCGAAGCGTTCGTAGCAGTCCCAGATCTCGCCGTGGATGTAGTTGTAACCCGCGGTCGCGCCCAGGGTGTAGCCGGCGATGATCATGCCTTCGATCAACTGGTGCGG
>CALAMX010000127.1 GCA_937925755.1 uncultured Burkholderiales bacterium | reverse complement strand
TACCGGAAGCGCCAGCGCGGCAAGCATGTCGCGGCTTTCGCCGCTCCTACACCTGCCGCGCCGATCTCGTAGGAGCGATCTGTAGGAGCGACCTGTAGGAGCGACCTGTAGGAGCGACCTGTAGGAGCGACGAAAGTCGCGACCAACAGCGACCATCAACGACCAACGGGATGCACACAACGGCGTGTCGCGGCTCTCGCCGCTCCTACCCGAGGCCACAAGCACGGCAGGCGGTGTGGCATCATCATCATCTGTAGGAGCGACGAAAGTCGCGACCAAAAACGACCAATAGCGACCAACAACGACCAACAGGGTGTATCTCACGACGTGTCGCGACTCTCGTCGCTCCTACCCGAGGCACAAGCGCGGCAGACGGTATGGCATCACGATGATGCGTCTCGCATCCAACGCTCCGGACACTCAATCCCGATCGCTGGGTTATGCAGAGCGTCTCTAGGCGGCCACCATGCGGACCGCCTCGGCGATGCGCTCCGCTGCCTTACGTACAGTAGATTCATCGCGGCCTTCGACCATGACGCGGATCAACGGCTCGGTGCCCGAGGGGCGCAGCACGACGCGACCACTCTCGCCCAGTTCAGATTCGACGGCCCGGACGGCCGCCTGCACCTCGGGTTGGCCGTTGAGTTTGAAGCTTTTGCCGACCGGGACGTTGATCAGCACCTGTGGGAAAGCAGGGCAGTCCTTGACGTAGTCCGCCAGCGTCCGCTTCGATCTGTGCAACGCCGCCAGGACCTGCAAGGCCGAGACGATGGCATCCCCCGTCGTGTGCTTGTCCAGACACAGGATGTGACCTGAGGTCTCGCCGCCGAGCTGCCAGTCCTTCTCTTGCATCATCTCCAAGACATAGCGGTCGCCCACCTTGGCACGAGCAAACTCGCAGCCGAGCTGACGCAATGCGAGCTCGGTGCCGAGGTTGGTCATCAGGGTTCCGACCACCCCCCCTTTGAGCTCGCCGTTGTCTTTGCGATAGCGGGCAATGGTGTAGAGCAGACGGTCGCCGTCCACGATCTGTCCGGCGCTGTCGGCCATGATCAGGCGATCGCCGTCGCCGTCCAGGGCCACACCGACATCCGCACGGTGTTTGCGCACGGCACGGGCGAGCGTCTCGGGATGTGTGGCCCCACATTCACGGTTGATGTTCAGGCCATCGGGCTCGGCACCGATGGCGATGACGTCCGCACCCAGTTCGTGGAAGACGTGCGGGGCGATGTGGTAGCTCGCGCCGTTCGCGCAGTCGACGACGATGCGCATGCCGCGCAGGTCGAGGTCGGTGGGGAAGGTGCTCTTGCAGAACTCGATGTAACGGCCGGCGGCATCATCGACCCGTTTCGAGCGCCCAATCTGTTTCGAACCGACCGTGCGGATGGGCTGCTCCATGGCCGCCTCGATGGCGAGTTCCACGGCGTCGGGCAGCTTGGTACCCGAGGCGGAGAAGAACTTGATGCCATTGTCCTCGTAGGGGTTGTGCGAGGCGGAGATCACCACCCCGGCCTGCAGGCGTAAGGCCCGCGTCAGATAGGCCACCCCCGGTGTCGGCATGGGACCAGTCAGACGTACATCCACCCCAGCGGCGGTGAATCCAGCCTGTAGCGCCGCCTCCAACATATAGCCGGACACACGGGTATCCTTGCCGATCAGCACCGCCGGCCGTTCGCCGTGCAGGGCATCGTGCTCCTGCGCCGCCAACACGCGTCCGGCGGCATACCCCAGTCGCATGACCATGCCGGGCGTGATGGGGTCCTCACCCACCCGACCACGCACGCCGTCGGTGCCGAAAAACCGTCTGCTCATTCTTCTTTCCCCCCCAAAGACTGCCACACGCGCAAGGCGTCGCGGGTCGCTGCCACGTCGTGCACCCTGAGCACGGCAGCACCCCGCTGGACCGCAAGCACGGCGGCCATGGTGCTTGCCACCAGGCGCTCTCCCAGCGGCCGTCCGGTGATCTGTCCCAGCATCGACTTGCGCGACACCCCAACCAGCACTGGGGCCAGTTCGGCCAGCCTTGCCAGCGACTTGAACAGGGCGATATTGTGCTCCAGGGTCTTGCCGAAGCCAAAGCCCGGGTCGACCAATAGCCGCTCGCGGTCGATGCCTTGCGCCTGTGCTTCATCCAGCCGCTGCCGCAGGAACTCGTAGACCTCGCCGACCACGTCCTGGTAATGGGGGGTATTCTGCATGGTGCGCGGCTCGCCGCGCATGTGCATGAGACATAGCCCACAGCGGCTGTCGCGTACCGCCGCCCATGCCCCCGGCGCGCGCAGGGCGTTGACGTCGTTGATCATATCGGCCCCGGCCGCGAGCGCTGCCCGCATGACCTCAGGTTTCATGGTATCGACCGACAGCGCCACCCCCGCGTCGCGCAGGCCCTCGACCACGGGGATCACCCGGTCGAGCTCTTCGGCCAGTGAAACGGGGTCGGCGCCGGGCCGTGTCGACTCACCGCCGATGTCGAGGATGTCGGCCCCCGCCTCGATCAGACGCAGACCGTGATCGATCGCCGCGCGCGCGTCTAGGTATAGGCCACCGTCGGAGAAGGAATCGGGGGTGACGTTGACGATGCCCATGATAAGCGGCCGCTGCAGGTCGAACTGGAATCGGCCACACTGGAACATCGGCAAGTCCGGAGCGAGATAATGTCACGACCCACCGTCGCCGATGGGCCGCGGACGAAGGGCGTCAGGTCTCGGTGGCCGGCGTAGTGCTGGGTGCCGGAGCGCTAGGGGCGTTATCACGCGGCGCCGGCGGTGCGGAGACCGGTTTGGGTGGCCTGGGCTCGCGCCCGGCCATGATGTCGTCGATTTGCTCGGCGTCTATGGTCTCCCATTTGAGCAGGGCGGCCGCCATCGCCTCGATCTTATCGCGGTTGTCTTCGATGAGCTTGCGCGCGCGCGCATACTGCTCGTCGATGATGCGCCGCACCTCGGCATCGACCTTTTGCATGGTCGCCTCGGAAACGTTCCGGTGTGTAGTGATGGAACGCCCCAGGAAGATCTCGCTTTCCTCCTCGCCATAGACCATGGGCCCCAGGGCCTCGGACATGCCCCACTGCGTGACCATGCGCCGGGCGAGATCGGTAGCGCGCTGGAAGTCGTTGGCTGCGCCGGTGGTCATCTGGTGCATGAAGACCTCTTCAGCGATGCGTCCACCGAAGAGCACGGCGATGGTGGAGAGGATGCGCTCGCGGTCCATGCTGTAACGGTCGGTCTCTGGCAGTTGCATGGTCACGCCCAGCGCTCGGCCGCGCGGGATGATGGTGACCTTGTGCACTGGATCGGTCTTCGGCAGCAGCTTCGCCACCAGGGCATGCCCCGCCTCGTGATAGGCGGTGTTGCGCCGTTCCTCCTCGGGCATGACGATGGATCGGCGTTCTGCGCCCATGATGATCTTGTCTTTGGCACGCTCGAAGTCCTCCATGTCCACCACCCGCTTGTTGGCGCGGGCGGCGAAAAGGGCTGCCTCGTTCACCAGGTTGGCCAGATCCGCGCCGGAGAAGCCCGGTGTGCCGCGGGCGATGATGTCGGCCTTGACGTCGGGCGCCACCGGCACCTTGCGCATGTGCACCAGCAGGATCTGCTCACGACCGCGGATGTCGGGCAGCGGCACCACCACCTGGCGGTCGAAACGGCCAGGTCGCAACAGCGCCGGGTCGAGCACATCCGGTCGGTTGGTGGCGGCGATGACGATGATGCCGGTATTGGCCTCGAAGCCGTCCATCTCCACCAGGAGCTGGTTCAAGGTTTGTTCCCGCTCGTCGTTGCCACCGCCGAGACCCGCTCCCCGCTGGCGCCCCACCGCGTCGATCTCGTCGATGAAGATGATGCAGGGGGCATGCTTCTTCGCCTGCTCGAACATGTCGCGCACGCGCGCCGCGCCGACGCCGACGAACATCTCGACGAAGTCCGAGCCAGAGATGGAGAAGAAGGGCACCTTCGCCTCGCCGGCGATGGCCTTGGCGAGTAGTGTCTTGCCGGTGCCCGGCGAGCCCACCATCAGCACGCCGCGCGGGATGCGGCCGCCGAGTTTTTGGAACTTGGATGGGTCACGCAGGAACTCGACCAGCTCCGCCACCTCCTCTTTGGCCTCATCGCAGCCGGCCACGTCGGCGAAGGTCACCGTGTTGCTCGACTCGTCGAGCATGCGCGCCCGGCTCTTGCCGAAGGAAAAGGCGCCGCCGCGACCACCGCCTTGCATCTGGCGCATGAAGAAGATCCACACGCCAATGAGCAGCAGCATGGGGAACCAGGAGATGAAGATGCTCATCAGCATGGACGGCTGCTCTTCTGGCTTGGCCTCGACCACCACGCCGTTCTTGAGCAGGTCGGACACCAGCCAGGGGTCGGAGGGCGCGTAGGTGGTGAAGCGCCGGCCGTCGGCACGCACGCCTTTCAGCACCTGTCCCTCGATGGTGACCTTGGCGACTTGGCCCTGACGCACCTCTTCGATGAACTGGGAATATTCGACCTGGGCCTGACTGGTCGGCCGGCTACCGAACTGGTTAAACACCGTCATGAGGATCAGGGCGATGACCAGCCAGATGGCGACGTTCTTGAATAGATTGTTCAAATCGACTCCTTTCGTTCCATGCGCGACGGTGCAGCCGTATGAACGGCCGGGCCCCCGGTGAGTTCAATTCTGCCGCAATTCGCGTCCCAATAGGTACAATTCTCGGCTCCGCTCGCGTGAGGCCTCCGGTTTGCGCGCCAACACCTGCTGGAAGTGGGTGCGCATGCACCGGAGGAACGCCTCGAAGCCGCTGCCTTGGAAGACTTTGACCAGGAAGGCGCCCCTGGGTTGCAGATGCGCAAGGGCAAAGGCCAAGGACTCTTCCGCCAGAGCATAGCTCCTAGCCTGGTCGGCAACCGTCACTCCGGAAATATTAGGGGCAGCGTCACAAAGCACAAGATCGGCCTTGCTCCCGTCGAGCGCCGCTTCGATCTCCGCGCTCGTATCCGCTGCGGTGAAGTCCCCCTGAATGAAATGCACGCCCGCTAGCGCCGCCATGGGTAGAAGGTCCACGCCGATCACCCGCCCCCGGCCCTGGAGCCGCTCGACCGCCACCTGACACCAGCCGCCCGGCGCACAGCCCAGGTCGATTACGGTCATACCCGGTTTGAGCAGGTGGTCGCGGGCATCGATCCCGATCAGTTTGAAGGCGGCACGCGAACGGTAGCCCTGCGCGGTGGCTTGGCGGACATAGGGATCATGCACATGCCTGTGATGCCAGGCACGCGTCTTGGCCTGGCGTTTCATGTAGGATTGCGTCTGTATCGAGGGGCTTCGGACATGTTCAACCTGACGGCGGCACAACGCAAATTTCTGAAATCACAAGCGCATCGGCTCAAGCCCGTGGTCATGGTCGGTGCTGCGGGACTGACCGAGGCGGTGCTGCACGAGGCCGCACGCGCACTGGCAGCGCACGAACTGATCAAGATCCGCGTGCAAAACGACGACCGTACCGAACGCGAGGCGTATCTGCAGACGCTCTGTGAGGTCCTCGACGCGGTGCCGGTGCAGCACATCGGTAAACTGCTGCTGATCTACCGTCCGGCCGAGCCGCCGCGTATCCAACTACCTTGAGCTCGACTTCGCCACCAGGGCAAGCCCCAGCAGCGACTGGAGCAGATAGACCGCGCTGGAGATCCCATGCCAGGTCTGGAAACGGTCGCGGAACAGACTCTGCATGACGTCCTGCGGCCAGGCCTGCGCCTTTAGGCCCTCCATGATCGGCTGGATGCCATAGCGCTGGCCGAGGGTGAGGAGCAGCATCAATAAGGCGATCCAGAAGAAGGCCTGCTTGAAGGCCGCCCCGCCATGTCGCACCAGCCGGTGGAGCAAAAGATAAAGACCGCAGACCAGGCCCACATCGGCGATGTAGGTGAACAGGCGTCCGGCCAGCATGCCGGCGAGCGCGCGGTCCTCCAACTGGTAGAACAACACCGGCGCGGCCAGGTAGCCGATGGCGAAGAGTCCCCCGACCCAGAGCGTCACCGCCCATGCGGCGAGCAGATCCGGCAGGCGTTTCATGCGTGCGTGGGACTGATTTGGCAGTGAAAGAGCCGTCGGCGGCCCTGGCGACAAGACCCGTTGCGGTCAGATGTAGTGCACATCGACGATTTCGTAGTGTCGCACGCCGCCTGGCGCATGCACATCGGCGACGTCGCCGGCGTACTTGCCGATCAGCGCGCGGGCGATGGGGGAGCTCACCGAGATCTTGCCCTCCTTGATGTCGGCCTCGTCGTCGCCGACGATCTGATAGCGCACGATCTGGCCCGACTCGGCGTCGATCAGCTCGACGGTGGCACCAAAGACCACTCGCCCGTCGGCATCCAGATGCCGAGGGTCGATGATCTGGGCATTGGCCAGCTTGGCCTCCAGTTCTTTGATGCGTCCCTCAATGAAGCCCTGCCGCTCCTTGGCGGCATCGTATTCGGCATTCTCCGACAGGTCACCGTGCGACCGTGCCTCGGCAATGGCAGCGATCACCGCCGGCCGTTCCACGGTCTTCAAACGGTGTAACTCATCGCGCAACTTCTGCGCACCGGCGACGGTCAGTGGAATCTTGCTCATGGACCTCCTCGATTGGAATGACGGCCGGGCTCAGTGCAGCCGCTGGTGCAAGGACTGAAGGGAATAGACGGTGATGTCCCGACGCCCCTTCATGCCCATGCAGGCCGCCAGTGCCCCGGCCAGGGTCGTGAAATAGGGGATGTTGGCGGCCAGCGCCGCCGTGCGGATGGAATAGCTGTCCTTCACCGCCCGCTTGTCCTCGACGACGTTGACGATCAGATCGATCTCGCCGTTCTTGATCATATCGACGATGTGCGGGCGCCCCTCCGCCACCTTGTTGACCGGGGTCACCGGCAGGCCGGCGGCGCTGATCGCCGCGGCGGTCCCCCGCGTGGCGAAGAGCCGGAAGCCCAGCGCATGCAGCTCGCGGGCGATGGCCACCACCTGTGGATGCTCGGGGTTGCGCACCGACAGGCAGGCGGTGCCACGGCGTGGCAACTTCACATTCGCAGCGTACTGCGACTTGAGAAAGGCCTCGCCGAAGGTCTCGCCCACGCCCATCACCTCGCCGGTGGATTTCATCTCTGGGCCGAGCAAGGGGTCGACTCCCGGGAACTTGCGGAAGGGGAAGACCGCCTCCTTGACCGCGTAATAAGGTGGGACGATCTCGTGTTCGATGCCCTGCGCCTTGAGCGTGCGCCCGGTCATGCAGCGCGCCGCGATCTTGGCGAGCGGCCGCCCTGTGGCCTTGGAGACGTAAGGCACGGTACGCGAGGCGCGCGGGTTGACCTCCAGCACATAGACCGTGTCCCCCTTGATGGCGAACTGGATGTTCATGAGCCCGACCACGCCGAGGCCGCGCGCGAGCGCCGCGGTCTGTCGGCGCAGCTCGTCCTGCAGCGCCTCCGACAGACTATAGGGCGGCAGCGAGCAGGCCGAGTCGCCGGAGTGCACCCCGGCCTGCTCGATATGCTGCATGATCCCGCCGATGACGACCTGGTCTCCGTCGGCCACGGCATCGACATCGACCTCGATGGCGTCGTTCAAGAAACGGTCGAGCAAGACCGGCGAATCATTGGAAACCTTGACCGCCTCGCGCATGTAGCGTACGAGGTCCGCCTCCTCGCGCACGATCTCCATGGCGCGCCCACCCAGTACGTAGGAGGGCCGTACCACCAACGGGTAGCCGATCTCGGCGGCCATGGCCAGCGCCTCGGCGTCGGTGCGTGCGCAACGGTTGGGCGGCTGTTTGAGGCCCAGGGCGTCGATGAGCTGCTGGAAGCGCTCCCGGTCCTCGGCGCGATCGATGGCATCGGGGCTAGTACCGATGATCGGCACGCCGTTCTTTTCCAGATCGCGCGCAAGCTTGAGCGGGGTCTGACCGCCGAACTGCACGATCACCCCCAGCGGCCGCTCGATACGCACGATCTCCAGCACGTCCTCCAGGGTGAGCGGCTCGAAGTAGAGTCGGTCCGAGGTGTCGTAGTCGGTCGAAACCGTCTCCGGGTTGCAGTTGACCATGATGGTCTCGAAGCCGTCTTCGCGCAGGGCCAGTGCCGCGTGCACACAGCAGTAGTCGAACTCGATGCCCTGGCCGATGCGGTTGGGCCCGCCGCCCAGGACCATGATCTTGCGCCGATCGGTGGGCGCGGCCTCGCACTCCTCCTCGTAGGTGGAGTACAGATAGGCCGTGGCGGTGGCGAACTCCGCCGCACAGGTATCCACCCGCTTGTAGACCGGATGCACCCCCAGGGCCCAGCGCCGCGCCCGCACTTCGTGTTCACTGACGCCCAGTAGCCGCCCGAGACGCCGGTCGGAAAAGCCATTGCGCTTGAGCTCGAGCAGGGTCTCGCGGTTGAGGTCGGCCAACGCATGCCCGCGCAGACTCGCTTCCTGCCGTACCAAGTCCTGGATCTGGGCGAGGAACCAGGGATCGATGCGCGAGTAGGCATGTACCTCGTTGAGGCTCATCCCAACGCGGAAGGCGTCGGCCACATACCATATCCGCTCCGGCCCCGGGTTGCCCAGTTCGGACTCGATCTCATCGACATCCGTGCTTTTCTCGTCCAGCCCATCGGCGCCCACCTCCAGGCCGCGCAGGGCCTTTTGCAGCGACTCCTGGAAGGTACGGCCGATGGCCATGACCTCGCCCACCGACTTCATCTGCGTGGTGAGCCGGTCATTCGCCTTGGGGAACTTCTCGAAGGCGAAGCGCGGCACCTTGGTCACCACATAGTCGATGCTGGGCTCGAAGGAGGCGGGCGTGGCGCCGCCGGTGATCTCGTTCTTGAGCTCGTCGAGCGTGTAGCCCACGGCCAGCTTGGCCGCCACCTTGGCGATGGGGAAGCCGGTGGCCTTGGAGGCGAGTGCCGAGGAGCGCGACACACGCGGGTTCATCTCGATGACGATCATCCGCCCGTCGGCGGGATTGATGGCGAACTGGACGTTGGAGCCGCCAGTATCCACCCCGATCTCACGCAGCACGGCGATTGCCGCGTCGCGCATGCGCTGGTACTCCCGGTCGGTCAGGGTCTGCGCTGGCGCCACGGTGATGGAGTCACCCGTGTGCACCCCCATGGGGTCGAGGTTTTCGATGGAGCAGACGATGATGCAGTTGTCGGCGCGGTCGCGCACGACCTCCATCTCGAACTCCTTCCAGCCGATGAGCGACTCCTCGATCAGCAGCTCGCGCGTGGGCGAGGCCTCCAGGCCACGCTCGCAGATGGCGACGAACTCCTCCATGTTGTAGGCGATGCCGCCGCCCGTGCCGCCCAGGGTGAAGGAGGGCCGGATGATGACCGGGAAGCCGATGCCGGCCTGCACCTGCATGGCCTCCTCCAGGCTATGGGCGATGCCCGAGCGCGCCGAGGCCAGCCCGATGCGGGTCATCGCCTGCTTGAACTTCTCGCGGTCCTCGGCGCGATCGATGGCCTCGCGCGAGGCGCCGATCAGCTCGACGCCATATTTTTCCAGCACGCCGTGCCGGGCTAAGTCCAGCGCGCAATTGAGCCCGGTCTGCCCGCCCATGGTGGGTAGTAAGGCATCCGGCCGTTCCCGCTCGATGATCGCCGCCAGCGTCTGCCAGTTGATCGGCTCGATATAGGTGGCATCGGCCATCTCCGGGTCAGTCATGATGGTGGCCGGGTTGGAGTTGACCAGGATGACGCGGTAGCCCTCTTCGCGCAGGGCCTTGCAGGCCTGGGCGCCCGAGTAGTCGAACTCACAGGCCTGGCCGATGACGATGGGCCCGGCACCGATGATGAGGATGGAGTGGATGTCCGTGCGCTTGGGCATCGATCTTAGACCTGGTGCTGCCGCATGAGGCGGACGAAGCGATCGAACAGATCACTCGCGTCATGCGGCCCCGGGCTCGCCTCCGGGTGACCCTGGAAGCTGAAAGCGGGCACGTCGGTACGAGCGATCCCCTGCAAAGAGCCGTCGAACAGTGACACATGGGTTATACGCAGGTTGTCCGGCAGCGTTGCGGCATCCACGGTAAAGCCATGGTTCTGACTGGTGATGAGCACCCGCCCGCTGTCCAAGTCCTGCACTGGATGGTTGGCGCCGTGGTGGCCGAACTTCATCTTCCGCGTCTTGGCACCCGAGGCCAAGGCCAGCAACTGGTGCCCCAGGCAGATGCCATAGACCGGCACGCGCGCCGCAAGGATCTCCTGGATCGCGCGGATGGCATAGTCGCAAGGCTCGGGGTCGCCGGGGCCGTTGGAAAGGAATACCCCGTCCGGCCGCAGGGCCAAGACCTCGCTGGCCGGCGTCCTGGCCGGCACCACGGTCACGCGGCAGCCGCGCCCGACCAGCATACGCAGGATATTGCGCTTGATGCCGAAGTCGTAGGCCACGACATGCAAGGGCGTCTCGGCCGGTGTCTGAAAGCCCTGGCCCAGGACCCATTCCCCTTCGGTCCAGACATAGGGCTCGCTGCAGCTCACCTCCCGAGCCAGGTCCAGCCCGGCCATGCTGGGACAGGCGCGCGCCCGAGCGAGCGCCTCGGCCTCATCCACATGCCCGGCTATGATGCAGCCGTTCTGCGCCCCCTTCTGGCGCAGCAGCCGAGTGAGCCTGCGCGTGTCCACCCCCGCGATCGCCGTCACCCCCTGTGCCTGCAGATAATCCGACAAGGTTTGGGTCATGCGGAAATTGCTCGCTTGCACGGGCAAGTCGCGGATGACCAGGCCTGTGGCGTGCACCCGCGCCGATTCGGCGTCCTCCGGGTTGGTCCCCACATTGCCGATGTGCGGATAGGTCAGGGTCACGATCTGCCGGTAATAGGAGGGATCGGTCAGGATCTCCTGATAGCCGGTCATGGCCGTGTTGAAAACCACCTCGCCCACGCCGATCCCCTCGGCGCCAATGGAATAGCCCCTGAAGACGGACCCATCGGCCAAGGCAAGGATGGCAGGTTTACGCGCG
>CALAMX010000126.1 GCA_937925755.1 uncultured Burkholderiales bacterium | reverse complement strand
CGTTTGCAACGCCGGTTGGACAGCCGCCGCGACTCGGTCAAGAAGGTGCGCATCGCTGGCGTGACCGCCGCCATCACTTCGTCCTTCGCCAGGCGTGGGGGGCGCGGCAAGCCGAGATGATCGGCCACCACGTCGAACCAGTCGCCCATCTTCAGGTGGCTGTCGTCCACTGCGTTATAGATGCGGTTGGCCTTGCCACGAAAGAGAGCGATGACCGCGAGCCGGGCGAGGTCGTCGGCATGGATGTGGTTGGTGTACACGTCGGCCGCTGGCGTGAGTGCCGGCAGACCCTGGCGCACGCGCGCCTCGGGCAGACGGTCCTGGGCATAGATGCCGGGGGCGCGCAGAATGGCCAGCCGCCGGCCGGAACGACCCGCCCAGAGGCGCAGCCGCCGTTCCGCATCGGCCCGCCGCTTGGCGCGCACATTGTGGGGACGCGTCGGACGCGTCTCATCCACCCACGCGCCGCCGCAGTCGCCATAGACGCCGCTGGTGCTGATGTAGACCAGGGCATGCGGGCGCAAGCCCTTGTTTCCGTGGCGATACGCAGATCCCTTGAGTCCGTGCCGACTGCTGCGACGTGCTAGACTTGTCCGCGCAAGCACCGCGATCAGCCGCCGGGTGCGGGGATCGGTGTCACCCTGCGCCGGCGGCGGGGCGAAATGCAACACGGCATCGGCCAGGCCGGTCAAACGGGCCAGGCTGGCGCGATCGTCGAGATCGCCGGTGAGCGGCAATATGCCTGCTGCACGCACGACGGCGGCTCGCTCGGGCGAGCGGATCAGGCCATAGACCTTGGCCCGCCCCCGCAGCAGGCGGGCGGCGCGCAGACCCACGTCGCCACAACCCACGATCAGGATACGCATCTTTTTGAGGATAGAGCGGATGTCATACCAAGTGACCATACAGCCGAGCGGCCATCGTTTCAACGTGGAACCGGGCCAGACGATCCTCGAGGCGGCGCTTTTAGCCGGGCTCAATCTGCCCTACGGTTGCCGCAACGGCGCCTGCGGCGCCTGCAAGGGCAAGGTCCTCGCCGGCCGCGTCGATTACGGGGCGGCGCAAGAGGGCACGCTCACCGCCGAGGATCGGAAACAGGGGTTCGCCTTGTTCTGCTGCGCCACGCCGCTTCAGGACCTGGTCATCGAGGTGCGCGAGGTCAGCGCGGTCAAGGACATCCCGGTGAAGACCCTGCCCTGCCGAGTGGAGCGTCTGGAAAAACTCTGTCACGACGTCATGGGCATCTGGCTCAAGCTGCCCTCCAGCGAGCGCCTGCAGTTCCTGCCCGGTCAATACATCGATTTCCTGCTCAAGGACGGTCGCCGGCGTAGCCTCTCGCTCGCCAATGCGCCGGAGGAGGATCAGCTCCTGGAGCTGCACATGCGCTACGTGCCGGGGGGCTATTTCAGCGAACACGTCTTTCACACCATGAAGGTGAAGGACATCATGCGCATCAACGGTCCGCACGGCAATTTCTTTCTACGCGAGTCGGACAAGCCCGTCATCTTCGTCGCCGGGGGTACCGGATTTGCCCCGATCAAGAGCATCCTCACGCATGCCTTCCATCAGGGCGTGAAGCGGCAGATGGTGCTCTACTGGGGTGCGCGCGCACTGCGCGACCTTTACATGCCTGAGCTACCCGCACGCTGGCAGCAGGCGCACGACAACTTCACCTTCATCCCGGTGATCCAGTCGCCGCTGCCGGATGAGACCTGGCACGGGCGCAAGGGTCACGTGCACGAGGCGGTGCTGGCGGACTTCACCGACCTGTCCGGCTATCAGGTCTATGCCTGCGGTGCGCCGGCGATGGTGGCGGCCGCCCGCCGCGACTTCGTGGCGCGCGGGCTGCCCGAGTCCGAGTTCTTCTCGGATTCCTTCGAGTTTCAGAGCGGCCCGACCCCTTGAGCGTCCGACGCGGGGGTGGCCGACCGCTGCAGCACCCCGGCATCCTGGCCACTGGGTTTGGCGAGCGCGCGCTCGAGCGCCTGGCGGGCGGCATTCAGCTCGCCGACCTCGGTTTGCAAATCGGCGAGTAGACCGCGCGCCGCATCCACCTCGCCCAAGTCCAGCGCTGCGCGCGCGCCGACGAGTGTCGCCAAGGGGGCCTGCGTGCGCGCCCAAGCTTGACGGGCGAGCTTGAGCGCATGGCTCGCCTCGCCGGCGAGTAGCGCGCCGACCGCCCGCTGCAGCTCGCCCTCGGCTAGATCCCGGCGGCGCCGCTCGCGCCAGGCGCGGATGTCGCGCGGCAGCCGAAGGGCCGTGCGCATGAGGCGAATGGCCACGTAAAAAAGGACATGGGACGCGAGCAGCAGGGCCACCGCGAGTGCGAGCGAGATCTCCACTCGCCAGGGCGGGAAGAGAATCAGCACAGCGCCATGGTCCGCCTTGAGCACGAGGGCAAAGGCCACGACGAGGACCGCAAGCAGGATCAACCAAAAGACCACCCGCATCATCCGCCGGTCACCTCTGTCTTGAAGGGCATGCTGCGCAGGGCCTTGAGGCTCTCGCTGAGGTCGGCCTCTTGCTGGGCCACCGGCAGCGCCGCCAGCTCTTTGAGGCTGGTGAGCAGCCCCTGGGTGAGCGGGTCCTGGGTGTCGAAATAGCGCTCGATCCAGGCCTGGGCCTTGCCCAGATCTGCCCGGTAGGTCGCCTCGTCGCGGTTCAACATGGCCAGCCGCGCGGCGAGCAGGCGCAACTTCAAATTCTCGCGCAGGAACCAAGCCTGTTCCGGCGGCAACAAGGCGGCGTCCTGCCGATCCAGGCGCTCGACACGGATGAGCTGCTTGAGCTCGTCGAGCGTGCCCTGCCACAGCCTCTGCCAGCGATCGCCGGTGATTGGTTGGACTTTCGGGCTGTGCGGGGGGCTCGGTTCGACGGCCAGCCGCAGGCGATCCACGCTCTGCACCAACACGTCGAGCCGGGCATTGATGCCGGCGACATCGGCTGCTGGCAGCAATTTCAAGCGAGCGATGTCGCGGCCGATGGCCTCCTTGAGCCCGGCAAACTGTGGCTTGCCCAAGCGCGCCAGGCGTGCCTCCGCCGCCTCCAGGGCGATGAGTGCGGCCCGCACGTTGCCTGCCAGCCGCAACTGTTGCTGGGCAAGTAACAGGGTCTGCTCGATGTCCGCCACCACCCTTTCATCCTGGCTGCGGGCGAGCTCCTGGTACATGGCAGCGAGCGCCAACTGCTCGCTCTGTGCCTCTTGCGCCCGGTTTTCCAGGGCCGTCAGGCGCGTAGTGAGGTCGTTCAATATGGCGTTGACATCGCGCACGGCGTTACGCGCCTCGCGCCCGGCGGCATCGAATTCGCCGATGCGGCGGGCAAGTTGCAGCTCCATGTCTTGCAGCCGGTCGAGGGTGTTCCAGGCCAATGCCAGGACGGCGACGAGGGCGATGACCGACACCACCAGGGCCGGGTCGAGCCAGCCCTGGCGCGCGGGTGGAGGGGGTTCCCCGCTGGACTTGTGCGCACTCGCAGGCGGTGTGGCCGCCCCTTGACCAGTCGATAGCGGGCCATGAGGAGCAAGCGTAGAAGGGGTCTCGGCGCTAGACACAGGCGGCAAATTCCTCGAGTGCGGCGAGCACCCCTGCCTCGCCCGCGGGCGTGACGATGACCTCGGTGCAGCCGAGTTGCCGGGCGTGTTCGGCGATGCGGGGGTGCGGCACGAACAAAGGGGTTTGTTGCAACAAGCCCTGCCCCTGCGTTCCCAGCAATTCGAACAAGCCGTCGAGGCTGTCGCGGCTGAACACGGTCACCGCCGCAATACGGCCCGCGCGCCAGGCTTTGAGCACCGCGCCGGGATCGGCCTGCGGCCGCACCCGCCGGTAGCAGACGGCGTGGATCACTTGGGCGCCGCGCGCGGTGAGGACCTCGGCCAGAAGGGTACGGCCGTCCTCGCCCCGGAAGAGGATCACCCTGAGCCCCTCTACCGCGGCGAGTTGGGGCAGCGCCAGCAGGGCCTCGCTGTCGGCCTGGTCGCTGGGCGCGAGGATCTCGGTCACACCTCGTGCCGCGAGTTCACGCGCCGTGCCGCGCCCGACCGCGGCCAGCCTGAGCCCTGCCGGTAGCCCGCCCCGAGCCATGATCGCCGGCCAGGCCTGTTCCACCGCTGTGGGGCTGACGAAGATCGCCCACTGGCACTGCGGCAGCGCCTCCAGGGCCTGGTTGAGGACCGCTGGGTTGGCAGGAGGCTCGATCTCAAGGCCGGGTAGCCACCAGGCCGTGCCACCGCGCCGGGCGATCTCTGCCATCAGTCGCTCGGCCTGACTGCGCGGGCGGGTCACAAGGATCCCCAACCCTTTCAGTGGGAGGACAGCCGCCGGTCGCGTGGATGCCTGCATCGATTTGCAGTCCGGGTTACTCGTCGCCATGGAGCGGGTACTAAAGCGGGCGCTGTGTGAGCTCCCGCAGGATGCGATCCGCCCCCTGCGCGAGCAGGGCATCGGCCACCCGCTCCCCCAAGATCTCAGGCGCATCCACCTCCCCCCATGCCTCGGCACGATAGAAGCGCCTGCCGTCGAGGTCGGAGACGAAGGCAGTCAACCGCAGACGCCCCCCCTCCAGCCGGGCATAGCCGCCGATGGGGGCCTGGCAGCCGCCTTGCAACCGCCGGCTCATCGCGCGCTCGGCACGCACACAGGCGGCAGTCTCGGCGTCGTTGAGGTCGCCGACCAGGGCGATGACGTCCTCGCGCGTGGCCAGGGTCTCCAGTCCGAGCGCGCCTTGGCCCACGGCGGGTAGACTCTCCTCGGGTGTGAGCAGCGCGGCGATACGGTGTGTGAGCCCCAGGCGCTTCAAGCCTGCGGCGGCGAGGATGATGGCATCGTACTGCCCTTCGTCCAGCTTGCGCAGGCGCGTGTTGACGTTGCCGCGCAGGGTGTCTACCACCAGGTGGGGATGGGCGGCACGGATCTGCGCCTGGCGGCGCAGGCTGGAAGTGCCCACCCTGGAGCCCGCCGGCAGTTCCGCCAGGCTACGGCAACGGTTGGAGACGAGGGCGTCGCGCGGGTCCTCGCGCGCGGTAATGGCCGCCAGGACGAAACCCTCTGGCAGGTCCATGGGCACGTCCTTCATGGAGTGCACGGCGAGCTGGGCGCGTCCGGCCTGCATGGCCTGTTCCAGCTCCTTGACGAAGAGGCCCTTGCCACCGATGCGCGCGAGCGGCGAGTCGAGGATCTGGTCGCCTTGCGTGGTGATGCCGAGCAGGCTCACCGAGAGTATCGGATGGCGCTCGATCAAGCGCGCCTTGATATGCTCGGCCTGCCACAGCGCGAGCTGGCTCTCGCGCGTGGCGATGACCAGGGCAGGGGGCATGTTCGGACTACTCGAGGAACCCGTGGTCACCCGCTATGATCCTATCAATGGTTCCATACGGGGGAAGGCGATGACAGTAACGAGACGTTGGCTGCTGTTTCTGGTGATTGTAGCATGGGGTGGCGCACCCGCCTGGGCAGCCGAGGGTCTGCCCCTGGCACGCGATCTGCAGCAAGATGGCGCCGCAGCCCGCGCGCGTAACGCCGCCGTGCTGGTGGCGTTCGTCAGCCCACATTGTCCCTATTGCGAGCTGGCGCTCAACGAGGTCCTGATCCCCACCAGCCGCAACCCGGAATATCAGGAGAAATTGGTCATGCGCCGCGTGTTCACGCGCGGCACTCAACCGATACGCGACTTCGCCGGCCGCCGCACCACCCAGCGCGACTTCGCCAGTCAGCATGGAGTCTACTGGGTGCCCACCGTGATCCTGTTCGACGCCGACGGCTCGCCGCTCGCCAAACCCATGGTGGGCATCACCACGGTCGATCAATATAGCTTCGATCTTGATCAGGCCATCGCCCAGGCCATGGCCAAGCTGCGCCCGCGCGAGAAGGCCGAGCCAGGGTCGGCGGCGAGCAGCCGCCTGCAGTAAAGGTCATTCCGGGTCAGGCGCGGAACGCCCGTATGACCTGGTGCTGCCGGCGTGACACCGGCAGCCGCTCGGGCCAGTCCTCGAGCACGGCCACCCAGTGAGCCTCCTCCCCCTCGCCGACCCGCTGAAAGCCGACGAGGTGTCGGCGCGCCACCAGACAGCGCCGGTGTATGCGCACGAAGTCCTCCGGGAACTCCTGCTCTAGATGCACCAGCGACTCATTGAGCAGATGTTCCCTCTCGCGCGTGCGCGCCACCACGTACTTGAGCTCGGCACGCAGATAAAGCACGTCGGTCACGGGGACGAGCCAGACCCGGCCGCGCTCGCTGCTGAGCAGGTGCCGCCGTGGCGACAGCACGGCACCGTCCTCGGCACCGAGCGGCCGCACACGCCCGAGGGCGTCGGTCAGGCGCGCTAGCCGCACCGGCTTGAGCAGATAATCGACCGCGCGCAGCTCGAAGGCCTGGATGGCATACTGGTCGTGTGCCGTGGTGAAGATGACCGCAGGCGGGTGCGCCAGGCCGGCCAGGTGACGCGCCGTCTCGACCCCGCTCAAGCCTGGCATCTGGATGTCGAGCAGCACGACGTCCGGCCTGTGTTCGGCTGCCTGCGCCAGGACCTCGACACCCGTGGCGGCCTCGCCCACCACCCGATTGGGGCAGACAGTCTCGGCGTCGGCGAGCAAGTCCCGCAGCCGCCGGCGCGCCGGCGGTTCGTCGTCGGCGATGAGCACCTTGAGTGGTTGTAGTTGCATGGCAGAACAATGATCCTAAAAACCGCAGTTGACCGCTTTTTTGTGTTGCAACGTCATGAATCCATTAAAGGATGTGGTCTCGATACGACGCACCCGCAGGGTGAGCCCGCTACGGGCCCGCTTTGTGGGCCTTCGGCCCATCCCTCGCTGCGCTCTCGGGACCCGCACTGCGTGCTGTCCTGCGCCCTGCGGGCTGGTGCGGCCCAAGCGGGCGTCTGGCTTTGTGTCTGCGACGAAACGAGCCCGGTCGTTTGTCTCGTAGGAGCGACGAAAGTCGCGACCCCTTGGCCATCTGCACGCGTCGTGCTTAACACTGCTTGCCCGTTGAATCAGATTACCGGGCTCGTTTTGTCTGCGACGAAACTCGCCCGGTCGTTCGGACAGTCTACCGGGCTCGTTTACGCGCCTGCTTGCAGGGGGGGCGCCCCGCAGCGTCGGCCGAGGGGCCCCGCGCAAGCGGGGATCGGCCAGCGCAGGGGATGCCGGCGACCGCGGGTGGGGCACCAGCATCCCGCGACGGGGTCGCATCCCCAGGAGGGGCCCCTGCTTCGCCCGTCGCGCTCGCCCTACGGCGTCGTCGTGTCAAGCCAGACACCCGCTTGAACCACCCTTCGGGCCCTTTCAACTGCGGTTTTTTTGGTTGAAAGCATCCTGAACCAAGGCACTCGATGGCCCTGTAGCGGTAGGTCAGGGTATGCCATCCGCTGTGGACTGCGGCGCCCAGACGCCAGATGGACACGGTAAGGGCGACCCAAGCCGACCTTGCGCCCTGTTGCGTCCCGCTGTCGATACCCAAGAGATGGGCAGCATGAGGATCGCTTACGGGACGAACCGAGTCGTGGTCTTGCAGGCGAGGGTTGGCAGCCTGTGGCCGCAAGGCTGCTTCGAGCGCTTTGCCCTCTGCAGGCAGATGCGCGGCTTCAGAACTGGTCGAGCAGGGTCAGGGTGACCTCGGCAAGCCGCTGCATCTCGGCCTCGCCGATGACATAGGGCGGCATGAAATAGACCGTATGGCCGATGGGGCGCACAAGCACGCCCAGATCGAGGGCGCGCCGGTGAAAATCGCGCGCGAAAGTGGGCGGGGCGTCGATCACG
>CALAMX010000125.1 GCA_937925755.1 uncultured Burkholderiales bacterium | reverse complement strand
GGGCGTGCCGCGCAGGTCTATGGCCTCATCCTCGGCCTGGCCGGGGCTTGGCTGATCGGTGTCGGCCTGGGTGGTGCCCTGCCGCAGGCCGCACTGTGGGCCCTGGCCGGTATGTTGCCCGCACTCGTGGCCGATCGGCTTCTGCAAGCCCATGCCGCCACCCCTGCGCGCCTGCGCCCGGCCATCCGCGCGACGATCGCCGCCGCGCTGCTGCACACCCTGTTGTTGGCCGGCATACTGGTGTTTCTCGGGACACACGCATGATCGGCAGACTCACCGGCACCCTGCTGGAGAAACACCCGCCCCAGGTCCTGGTGGACGTGCAGGGGGTGGGCTACGAGGTGGACGTGCCCATGAGCACCTTCTACAACCTGCCGGCGACGGGCCAGCCGGTGACGCTGCTCACCCACTTCTCGGTGCGAGAGGACGCCCAGCAGCTCTTCGGTTTCCTCACCACCAAGGAGCGCGAGGCCTTTCGCCTGCTGATCCGCATCACCGGCGTCGGGCCCAAACTGGCCCTGGCCGTCCTCTCCGGCCTGAGCGTGGACGAACTCGCACAGGCGGTCACCCTGCAGGAGGCCGGGCGGCTCACGCGTATCCCCGGCATCGGGAAAAAGACGGCCGAGCGCCTGCTATTGGAACTCAAGGGCAAGCTCGCCGACGCCCTGCCGACAGGAACGGGTGCCCTCCCGGCGACCACCGGAGTGCAGGCCGACGCCCTCAACGCCCTCATCGCCCTGGGCTATTCCGACAAGGAGGCCCTGCCCGTGGTCAAAGAGTTGCCAGAAGGGCTGGCCCTGGAGGAGGCCATCCGGCAGGCGCTCAGGCAGTTGGCGAGAAAGTAGGTCTCGCAGTGACGCCGCCCTCAGGCGCCGGGGGCAAGTCTGCCGGGGTCGGGTATCGGTCGAGCCTCCACAGACCGTCAGGTCGGCCAGCCCCAGGGCCTTGGCACCATCTGGGGCTGGTCTACACGGGCGGACTGAGCCAGCCCGGCCCGGAGTGTCTCAATCCGGGAAGGAGGTGGGCGAGTCCTCGTCAGTCAGCAAAAAGTACATGCCGATGGCCGCCAGCCCCATCCAGAAGACCATGGCCCAGACGCCGAACAGTTCCCACAGGCGGTTGATATAGAAGAGGCTGACCAGGGCCAGGCCCAACAGCCCGTTACCTATCCAGAAGTTGAGCCCGTGTTTGCCTTTCTGCATCGTTTCCTCACGCGACGGTAAAAGCCCGCTGACGCTCCATCTCTCAAGGCGAGAGCTGGGGGCTGGGCAGGTGGCCGGGGAAAGGGGCGCCGGGCAGCGGATAGGGCACGGGTGCGCTCAAAGGCGGCTGTAGCCAGTAGTTGCCGAGGCTAGGGCCATAACTTTGCGGGGCTAGCACGCCGCCCATCCAGGCGCCATACCAGCTCGGATTCAGGGTGTTGCTGAGCATGGTCCAAAGCCGCGGATCCAGGCCTAGGGTCCCCCAACGCAGATAGACGTTGGGGTTGAGCAAATTGAGCGCGACACTCATGACTTTGGGATCGAGCGGCGCCATCACCCAGCGGGCGAGTTTGTTGGGATCGGCGAACACGCTGGACAAGGCGGCGAAAAACTGGGGATCAGTCAGGGCCTGGGTCCAGTCGGCCACGACCTTGGGGTCCATGGTGCGCGCATAGTTGCCGTAGGCGCGTGGGTCCATGAGGGTGGCGACCGACTGCATGTAGAGATTGGGATTCATCATCGCGTTCAGCGCGGCGATGACGAAGCGCGGCTCCGTGACCGCGTTCAGGGCGGCCACGAACTTCTTCGGGTCGACCAGCATGTCCGCGTTCTGGGTAAAATTGGACAGGTATTGCACCCACTCCTCATGGGTTTGCGGCAGCGCACCGCCCTGCGTGACCGACTGGGCGGCGGCGTCCTGAGCCCAGAGCAGGCCGGCACTCAGGCTCAACGCGGTGGCAAAGGCTTTCACATGGGTCGGCATCGGGCATACCCTTTGTTCAGAGACAGTGGATGGGCGCGTGCCGTTGCGGGGCGCGACAGACACGCAGCCATCGTCAAGCATAGCCCAAACCCGCGCTGTGAGATACCGTTGTCAAGGGCCGATCTCCACTCGCCGGTTGGGTGCCAGGCAGGCGATGGTGCGTGGGTTGGCACCGCCCTTGCAGTGTTTGACCGGCTGGCTCTCGCCCTTGGCGATGATCTCGATGCGGCCGGCATCGACACCCTTGCGGACGAGATAGGCGCGCACGGCCTCGGCGCGCCGGCGTGAAAGTGCCATGTTATAGGATGCGGGACCAAGGCGGTCGGCATGTCCGAAAATGACGATCTTGGCCTCTTTCCCTTCTCCCGCAACCCAGGCGTCGAGGGCGGCGCGTCCAGCTGCAGACAGCTGTGTGCTGTCGAAGGCGAAGTGGATGATAACCGTCTTGCCGGTGGGGGCTGGCCCTGCCGCCGTGCCGGATGTCTCCACCCCGACGACGGTCTCAGCAGCTGCGGCTGTCGCCCTGGTTGCCGGGGCGGATGGCGGCACGACTCGGGCGGCAGGTGCTGATGAGGGTGTAGGCCCTGTGGTGGCTGTGGCGCTCATGACAGTCGACTGCACCGCTGAGCCATCCGCAGGTGGGGTGACCTCGCTGGTCGAACTGGGCGCAACCTGGGACCCCTGGGTGGCCGTTGAGGACGGCGAAGTTCGCGCCTGCGGCTGCGGTGCGGGTGGCAAGGAAGTGGTCACGGGTGCCCCCCCGTCTGGGGCGCTCGGCGGCTGCCAGGGGGCGATGGCCAGGCCTGATCCCGCCAGATAGGGGTTGCCTGCGTAGGGCATCGCCGGAAGCAGGGGCCAAGCAGGTTGGATGGTGGGCGGCGCCAGCGGCACTTGTACGAATGGCTGGTCGCTGGGCGCGGGGCTCGGGGTCGGACCCACGAGGCCGATGGGCTGGCAGACTCGCAGCCCGTTGGAGAGGACCTGGCAATAGGGAGTCACGGCATAGACGACCATCTGGGCCCACTGATTGAGCAGGTCGATCGGCGACGCGGGTGTGTTTACCACGCCTTGGGCGCTGGCGGCTGTTGCAAGGCCAAGGCTCAAGAGTGCGCTGGCCAGCATCCTGGGTTTGGAGACGGGTATGGGCATTTTTGAATGTGATGCGTGGGACTATAGCCAGAACAGTATACCGTCTGGCATCGGCGACAGCCGTCTTTGGGCTGAGCGTGCGTCGGCCTCCGGTTGCAGGGATGTCGTAAAAAGACCTCCCGGATGCGAAAATGCCCGATCGCTGTCAGACCGGACGTGTCTCGATTCTCATCTTGCGCCTAGAGCTGCACCGTGACCCGCGAACCAGACAAGTCAGCCGCAGCAGATGAGGCCCGCATGCGGGTGGGCTGCTGTGGTTTTGCCTTGGCCCAGGCGGCCTACTATCGCTTGTTCGACATCGTTGAAGTGCAGCAGACCTTCTACCAGCCGCCCCGGTTGGAGACGCTCAGGCGCTGGCGCCACACGACCCCGCCTGATTTCGTCTTCACCCTCAAGGCCTGGCAATTGATCACCCACTTGCCTTCCTCGCCCACCTATCGACGGCTCAGGCAGCCCATCGCTGCCGACAGCCACGACCGCTACGGCGCCTTTCGTCCCACCGCCGAGGTTTACGCGGCCTGGCAGATCATCCTGCAGTGTGCGCAGGCGCTCGGTGCGCGGCTCGTGCTGTTCCAGACACCGGCCTCCTTCACCCCGCTGGCGCAGCACATCGAGCAATTATGCGCGTTCATCAGCCAGGCGCGGCTAGAGGCGGGTGGTCTGCGTCTCGCCTGGGAGCCGCGGGGCTGGCCGGTTGAGCTGGCACAGGGCTTGTGTGACGAGCTGGGGCTCATCCGCGTGGTCGACCCCTTCCGCGATGCGCCACCGCCGGTGGGTCTGCGTTATTTCCGTCTGCATGGTGTGGGCGGCTACGGTCACGTTTACACCGACGCCGAGCTCGAACACCTGCGCCGGCTGTGTCAGGGCGAGACCTGGTGCCTGTTCAACAACCGCAGCATGGCGGCTGACGCCCAGCGCTTCCAGCGGCTGCTCGCGCCCTGAGGTCGTTTCAGGGCCGTTGCCGACTGGCGCCGCCAGCAAGCCCCGTGGCGATGAGGTGGGCGGTGCGTAGCGGCTCGGGCAGTTTGCCGTTGATTTGCCAGCGGCTGACGGCCAGCGCGGCCTGAACGGGGTCGAGCCCCGCGCGCTGGACCCAGATCCCGCCCACCGGCTCCATGGGGCCGGCAGCCTCGATCAGCCGCCACTTGCGCGCCCCGCCGGACACCTTGCCGAGCAGCGCGCGGTGGATGGCCGGGTAATCGGGCTCGTGGCGCGCGGCAACCAGCACCGGCAGCCCCGTGGCCGCGTGCAGACGGTGGATGTCCACCACGTTGAAGCCGGCCAGGGCGATGCCCTGCAGCCAGATGAGCTGTAGCTGTGCGTAGAATCGGGAGCTACTGAGGACCTCGATCAGCCGCTCGGTGGCATTCGCCCCGTCGCGCCGTACACGGGTGAGCAGCACACCGTCGAGCCGGGCTCCGGCATGGACCGCGCCCACAACGGCCACATCGCCGTGGTGGCTGCGCGCGAAGGGGGTATCGTCGAAGCCCACGGCGTGGGCATAAGCGTTCACAGCCACCAGCCAGCGAGCGCCCCCAGGGCGACAGCGGCGAAACCGGGCAGGGTGCGCAGCGCCAGGCGGCCGCCGCCGATCACCAGGGTGAGCCCGGACTTGAAGGCGATGTTGGCAAGCAGGGCGAGCAGGATGGCGGTCAGCGCCTGATCCCCGGTAAGCGTGCCCAGGCCGAACAGGCGCAGGCTCGACAGGGTGATGGCATCGACGTCGGTGAGACCCGAGACCAGGGCCACGCCATAGACCCCCTGGCTGCCGATCCAGTCCGACAGCCAGGCGGCGGCGAACAGCACGAAGGCGTAGAGGGCGCCGAAGCCTAGAGCGGCGCGAATCTCGGTTGGGTTGCCCAGGGTCAGCGTCGGGATCTCGCGGCTGTCCAGACGCCGCCAGCGCAGGTAGAGCAGCGGGGTGCCGGCCAGCGCGGCCAGTCCGAGGACCTCGAGTGCCTGGGGCAGCAGGGTGGGGGCGAGGACCGCAACCAGCAGGCTCAGCCGCACCAGCACCACCCAGTTGGCGGTCAGGATCACCAGGGCGGCCACACTGGCGAGTTGCGGTTGCTGCCGGCCATGGCGGGCATAGGTCAGGGTGGTGGCCGTGCTGGAGGCCACGCCCCCGAACAGCCCGGTGAGCAATGCGCCATGCCGCTCGCCGGCCAGCCGCAGTGCGGCATAGCCGGCCAGGGACAGCCCTGAGACCAGGACCACCATCCACCAGATTTGGTGCGGGTTGAGCGCCGCATAGGGGCCATAACCCCGGTTGGGCAGGACCGGCAGGATGACGAGGGAGAGCACCGCGAATTGCAGGATGGAGACCAGGTCCTGGCGGGTGAGGTGCTGGGTGACCCCGCGCAGCTCGGCCTTGAAATAGAGCAACACCGCAGTGGTCACCGCCAGCGCCACGGCGAGCTGGGTGTGGCCATACCAGACGATCGCGCCCAAGCCATAACACACCACGATGGCGGCCACGGTGGTGGTGCCGGGATCGGCCTCCTGCGGCTGTTTGAGATAGGTCGTCACCATCATGCCGCCGAGGATGATGAGACCGGCCCCCAGCACCCACGGCGCACCGGTCTCCTGGCCGATCATGGCCCCCAGGGTGCCAGCCAGCGCCACCAGGGTGAAGGTGCGCAGCCCCGCCCTGGCCGCGGGTGAGCGCTCGCGCTCCAGCCCGATCAGCAAGCCCAGTCCCATGCTGGTGAGGAAGGCGCCCAACGGCGCGATCTCGGGCGGCAACCAATCGCTCATCGTCCTTTTAGGCTGGGTTGGGGCGATGCGCTCGCTCTATGCCAGGGCGCACCAGTGTTCCAGGGTGAGCTGCGGCGCCAGCCGCCCGTTCCAGGCGTTGACCTCCAGGCGGTAAGCAGCCTGGATGCGTTCGGGCAGCGGCTCGGCGTGGTTGAACAGCATGGCCTCGGCGCGGAGTTTTCCGTCGGAGAGTTGCAGTTTGAGGTGTTTGTCGCCCACGAGGCGCTGAGCGTCCACCCGGAAGTCGCCGTGGAACAGCGGCGGTGGGAAGGCCTGGCCCCAGACGGCATCCTGTAAGGCCAGGACCTGGGTGAGCTGGTACTCCTCGGGGTCGAGCGGACCATCGGTCTCGATCACCCGCTTGAGGTCCGCCGGGGTGAGCCGCTCTCGCGCCACGGCCTCGAAGGCCGCGGCAAAGCGAGGCAGGTCCGTGCGCCGTAGGGTCAGCCCCGCCGCCGCGGCGTGTCCACCGAATTTGAGGAGCAGACCCGGCTCACGTTTGTCCACGATGTCGAGGGCATCGCGCAGGTGCAGGGCAGCAATCGAGCGGCCAGAGCCGCGAATGAGCCCGTCGCCGCCGTCGGCGAAAACGATGGTGGGACGGTGGTGACGCTCCTTGAGGCGTGAGGCAAGTAGGCCCACCACCCCCTGATGCCAGGCCGGATCGTACAGGGTGAGGCTGAAACCCTCGGCCACGTCCACCGTCTCAAGCAGGGCGAGCGCTTGCGCCTGCATATCCGCCTCGATCTCACGCCGCTCGCGGTTGAGCTGGTCGAGTTCGCGCGCGAGCGGCAGGGCTTGGGCGAGATCGGGCGCGAGCAGACAAGCAACCCCTAGGCTCATGTCGGCGAGCCTTCCAGCGGCGTTCAGCCTGGGGCCCAGGACGAAACCGAGGTCATAGACGCTGGCTCTGGTCGGGTCGCGCCCGGCGGTCTGAAATAGGGCCTGGATACCGGGCCTGGCCAGGCCGGCACGCATGCGCTTGAGGCCCTGGTCGACCAACAGGCGGTTGTTGGCGTCTAGCGGCACCACGTCAGCCACCGTACCCAGGGCGACCAGGTCTAGCAGTTCGGCCAGATTGGGTTCTGGACGCCGGCTGAAGGCACCGCGCCGTCGCAGTTCGGCGCGCAGGGCGATGAGCACGTAGAACATCACGCCCACCCCAGCCAACCCCTTGCTCGGGAAGGGGCAGTTGGGCTGGTTGGGGTTGACGATCAGGGCCTCCGGCAGCGGCAGATCCTGTGCCGGCAAGTGGTGGTCGGTGACCAGCACCTCCAGCCCGAGACTGCGGGCGCGCTCGATCCCGGCATGGGCGGCGATGCCGTTGTCCACGGTGATGAGCAGATCGGGGTGGCGCGCGGCGGCGAGGGTGACGATCTCCGGGCTCAAGCCATAGCCGAATTCAAAACGGTTGGGTACCAGGTAATCCACCTGCGCACCCAGGGCGGTGAGACCAGACACCGCCACGGCACAGGCCGTCGCCCCGTCGGCGTCGTAGTCGGCCACCACGAGCAGGCGCTCGCCGCGGGCGATGGCGTCCGCCAGCCGGGCCGCCGCCGCCTCGCTATTGTGCAGCGCCGTGTGCGGCAGCAGCTCACTCAGCCGCGACTTGATCTCTTCCTGCCGGCTGACCCCACGGCTGGCATAGAGGCGTGCGAGCAGGGGCGGCAGACCTGCCCGGCGCAGCCGCTCGACGGCCGGGGCAGGGCAGGGGCGGGTGACGAGATTGAGCATGGTCGTGATGCAGGTTGGCAGCCGACATTAAAACCCAGGACAGCGCCTGCCTCCAACTACCTGACCCTCGCCGCATGGACATGGACGTACTATCATCCAACCATGCCGCATACCTTCTCCCTCTCCCGTGTGGCGCGCCTGGTCGGCGTGTCGCGCAGCACCTTGCAGCGAATGGTCAAGGAAGGGACGCTCCACGCCCAGAATGGGGAGGTGGAGATGGACGAGCTTTTGCGCGTTTTCCCCGACGTCAAGTGGGAGGATGATGGCGAGTACGCGCGGGTGGAAGAGATCAAGAAAAAGGCCTTCGCCAAGCGCATCTTCGAGCGGGCCCTGCCCGACCGCGAGGTCCTTGCCGACCGCTTGTTCGACCTGTCGAGCGAATACGCCGCCGCCAAGTCGCTGTTGATGTATTACGACCAGCTGTTCGACTGGACCTTCAAGAAGCTCGATGACGTCGCGGAAAGCGGCGGACCAGCCACGCAGCAGGCGGTGGCCTCGTTCAAACAATGGTTGCGTAGCCAGATCCAGTCAGCCCCCAAGGTGGTGGGGTACGGTCTGGTGTTGCTCGCGGAGGAGAGCGTGATGCGCATCGTGTCAGCCCAAGTCAAGGTGCTGCCCTCGGGCCATGAGTTCTTCGTGGAGGGGACCGATACCATCCTCGAGGCGGCCTTGCGCGCCGGCATCCCGCTCAACTACGGTTGCAGCAACGGCAACTGCGGCGAGTGCCGGGCGCGCCTCGTCTCGGGCGAGATCAAGAAGGTGCATCCGCATGACTACACCCTCAAGGAGGCCGAGAAAAACGCCGGTTACTTCCTCATGTGCTCCAACACGGCGGTGAGCGACATCGTCATCGAGGCCTCGGTCGCCGGCGCGACCGACATCCGGCCGCAGACCATCGCCACCAAGGTCAAGGCGGTGGAGCTGCTCGACGCGCGCCTCGCGGCCCTGCACCTGACCACCCCGCGCAGCCAGCGCCTGCGCTTCCTCGCCGGGCAGCAGGTGCGCCTGTCCACCGCCGGCGTGGCCGGTGACTACTACATCGCCAGCTGCCCTTGCGAGGACCGCCACATCGAGCTACACATCCGCCGCGACAACCGGCCCTTCGCGCGCAAGGTCTTCGACGATCTGCGCAAGGAGGACCCCGTCACCATCGAGGGGCCGCACGGGACCTTCGTCATCAACATGGAATCCCGCCGGCCGGTGATCTTCGTCGCCTGGGACGAAGGCTTCGCCCCCATCAAGAGCCTCGCGCAGCACGCCATGTCGCTGGAGATGGCGGAGTCTATACATCTGTACTGGGTGTCGGAGTCCTTGCCGCACTACCAGGACAATCTCTGCCGCTCCTGGGCCGACGCCCTCGACAATTTCACCTACGTCCCGCTCGGTGTGGATGGCGGGGCGCAGGATGTGGCCGAGTGCATCCTCGGCGCGCACGACGACCTCACCCATACGGACATCTACGCCGCCGGCCCTGCCGAGTTCCTGCAGCACCTGCGCGATGGGGCCATCGCCCGCGGCCTCTCGCCCCTGGGCTGGCATGGCGAGATTATCGTCTGAGAGGGTCTGCAGATCGCTGCGGATGTCTAGCCAAAGAAGGGACCCGTGGCTGCACGTGTGATCGCGGTGGTCAACCAGAAGGGCGGGGCGGGTAAGTCCACGTTGGCCATGCTGCTGGCCGGATCATTGGCCGATGCGGGCGACAAGGTCTTGGTGGCCGATGCCGACCCGCAGAATACGGCCCTGCGCTGGTCGCGAACCGGCCGTGGTTTTCCGGCGGACGTGGAGGATCTCTCCGGCGAGGAGGGCAAGCTGCACAAGCACCTGCGCAAGCGGCTAGATGATTACGACTACATCGTCATCGACAGCCCGCCGCATGCCAGCGCCCCGGTCACCGAGAGCGCCCTGCGCCTGGCGCAACTCGCCCTGGTGCCGGTGATCCCCTCGCCACCCGACCTCTGGGCCAGCCTGCGCACGCGCGAGGCGATCGCCCGGGTCCGGCATAAAAACCCTACGCTCGCGGCACGGATCGTCATCAACCAGGCCCAGCTCAACACCCTGCTGGCACAGGAGGTACTCGCCCTGTTGCCTGAGTTCGGCATCCCGCTGCTGGCGGCCCAGCTCAAGAGTCGCACCGCCTACCGCCAGGCCGCCGCCCTGGGGACCACCGTACGCGCGTTGGGGGCGCGGGCGGCCATTGCCTGCCTGGAGGTGGAGGCATTGAAGCGCGAGATCACGGCGCTCTTGGTCTGATCTCCGTCTATGATGGAACTATTCGGGCTGATCCCATCCATGAGGTTAGCCCAGGCCCTAGGAGCAAGGCATGGAAGAGGGCTTCCGCTACGCTGACGAACTCGGCCCGTTGCGGATCATGCACGTCTATGCGCCCTCGGTGGGGCTCAAGGGCATCCTGGTGATGGACAATGTCGCGGCCGGGCCGGCCATCGGTGGGCTGCGCATGGCGCCGGACGTCTCCACCGAGGAATGGTGCGGCTCACCCGCGCCATGACGCTGAAGAATGCCACGGCGGGCCTGCCGCACGGCGGCGGCAAATCGGTGATCTTCGGCGACCCGCACATGCCGCCACCATGGGCCGGTCGAAGCCTGGCGATTGGAGGACGTCGAGTATGCCTTTGTCATGATGGGATCCTTTACCACCAAGGCCAAGGCTGCGGTCGAGCGGCCGCGGGAGGCGTGTGTGGCGAGCCGGCTGTTGTGTCTGCACCTGCTCAGACCTTTCCCAGTAGCGGCCATCCGGCAGGCGCTCGCCGGCATTATGTGCGTATCACCGGCCGGCTCAAGGATATGAGCATTCGTGGCGGCGAGAATATCTAACCTACGGAGATCGAGCATCACCTGTTCGAACACCCTGAGGTCGCCTGGGGGGCCGGTCTTCGGTGTGCCGGACGACTATTATGGAGAGGAGCTAATGGCCTGGATCCAGCTCTAGGCAGGTCAGAGCGCGACCGAAGAAGAGATGCGCGACTGGTGCCGCAGCCGCATCGCCCACTACAAGGTGCCACGCTACATTTGGTTCGTCGATGCGTTCCCCATGACCGTCATCGGCAAGCTGCAAAAGTTCCGCATGCGTGAGATCGCGGCCGAGCGACTCGCGCAACTCAACGAGGAGGGAAGAACATGCAAGCCCTGATCATCACCGCCGAACAGTTCGAGGACAGCGAGCTCACCGTGCCCAAGGAGGCCCTGGAGAAGGCTGGCGTACGGGTCAAGGTCGCCACTCCGGAGAAGGGCCACCAGTTCCATGGCAAACACGGCACTTCGCTCATCGCCGACCTTACCCTGCGTGAGGTCAACCCCGACGACTACGACCTACTGCTGATCCCCGGCGGTAAAGCCCCGGAGACTCTGCGCCGCGACGAGCACGCGCTCAAGATCGCACGCGCCTTCTTCAAGGCGGACAAGCCGGTCGCCGCCATCTGTCATGGCCCCCTGGTCCTGGTGAGCGCGCGGCTACTGGAGGGGAGGCGCGCCACCGGCTATCCGGCTATCGCCCAGGCGCTCAAGGATGCCGGCGCACTGTACGAGGACAGTCCGGTGGTAGTGGACGGCAAGCTCGTCACCTCGCGCAATCCGGGCGATCTGCCCGTCTTCGTGCAGGCGATCCTCGCCCAGCTTGGCCTGCCGGGTTGAGCATCGACGACCCTGCAGGGCCTTACATCTCCAGGTGCGCCGGTCGGTCCAGCGGCGTGTGCCAATGGTCGTCGGCGGCTGGTTCCGGATGGAACCAGTTCAGCTTGTCGTGTAGCCTGACCACTTCGCCGACGATGATCAGGGTGGGTGGCTTCAAATTGGCCTGTGCTACGAGCGCGGGCAAAGTCTCCAAGGTGCCGATGACCACCTTCTGGTTCAGCGTGGTACCCTGCTGCACCACGGCGGCGGGGGTCGTCGGCGCCAGGCCGTGGGCGATCATCTCCCGGCATAGCGTCACCAGACCCTTGAGACCCATGTAGATCACGATGGTCTGGTGTGGGCGACAGAGCATGTCCCAATCGAGGTCCATGCTGTTGTCTTTGAGGTGACCGGTGACGAAAATCAGGGCCTGGGCGTAGTCGCGGTGGGTGAGCGGGATGCCGGCATAGGAGGCCACACCGGCCGCGGCCGTTACGGCGGGGACGACCTGGAAGGGCACGCCGTTCTCGCGCAAGGTCTCGATCTCCTCGCCGCCACGGCCGAAGATGAAGGGGTCGCCGCCTTTCAGCCGCACCACCCGCTTGCCCGCCTTGGCGAGCCGCACCAGCAGGTGGTTGATCTCCTCCTGCGGCAGGGCGTGGTTGTCGCGCTCCTTGCCGACATAAATGCGCTCGGCATCGCGTCGGCACATGTCCAGGATGGCGGGCGAGACCAGCCGGTCATAAACCACCACATCGGCCTGCTGCATCAGCCGTAGCGCTCGGAAGGTGAGCAGGTCCGGGTTGCCCGGCCCGGCGCCGACCAGATAGACCTCGCCGCGCTCCGGGGCCTCGGCCGAGTCCTCCAGCATGCGGCGCAAGGCCACCTCGGCCTCCTGCTCGCGCCCGGCAAACACCATCTCGGCGATCGGCGAGAGCAGGGCCTTTTCCCAAAACTTGCGGCGCGCCTCGGTGTTGGAAAAACGTTTGCGCACCTGTTCTTTGAAGCGGCCCACCAGCGCGGCCAGACGCCCATAGGCGGCCGGGATCAGGGTCTCCAGCCGGGCGCGCAAAAGGCGCGAGAGCACTGGCGCCTCGCCACCGCTGGAGACGGCCACCACCACCGGAGAACGGTCGATGATGGAGGGCATGATGAAGGAACAGAGCTGCGGTCGGTCCACTACATTGACCGGTAGGTGGCGCGCACGCGCTGCGTCATGGACCAAACGGTCCAATTCCTCGTCCTCGCTTGCAGCAAACACGAGCTCCATGCCGTCGAGGTGCTCGGCGCGGAATGCGTCTTGGCGGTGGATCAAGCGGTCGGTCACTTTTAGCTCGCTGAAGGCAGCGGCTAGGGGCTCGGGGCTGACCACGGTCACCCAGGCCCCGGCCGCGAGAAGCAGAGCTGCCTTGCGCGCGGCGGTGTCTCCACCGCCCACCACGAGGGCGTTCTTGCCGCGCAGATCGAGAAAGATCGGTAGGTAATCCATTGGGATGCAGGGTATGGGTTACGGGTTTGGGTTACGGGTTCCAGTCGGTGACGCAGTGCAACGGGTAGTCGGTGTATCGGCACGCCTGTCGGTCTGCGTCAGGGAAGCTCCGCATAATTGGCTGCGCGGTCGCTCGGCTCCGTTGCGCGGTGTTGGCTCCGGCCGCCGCTTCGCGGCTTAACATGCGCCGCGCGCATGTTAGCCTACGCCGAAACTTCGTTTTGGCTCCGGCCGCCGCTTCGCGGCTTGACATGCGCTGCGCGCATGTCAGCCTCCGCCGAATCTTCGCTTTCGCCCCTCCCCTAAACTATATGTCGTGCCTCGGTCGCTGCGCTCAGGGCGCCTTGCGGCTGCCTGCCGCTTGCCGACTTTTGCAGAGCTTCCTCTTTTAGCCACCCCCAGCGTACCGACTACCCTCTGGGTGCGGTGAGCATCGCGAGCAGGGGTTTCTCATCCAAGGCGATAGCAGGGTGTGCCCCGAGACTTGCGGCCAGATCAGTTGCACCCGCCAGGGCCGCAGCCGCCACCCCCACTGCCACAGCCCCCCGAGCCGCAGCCGCCACCCGAGGGCGCTTCACTGCCGGGTTTGAGGAAAACGAAACTCATCTGCCCGGGAGCGATCTCGGTGAAGTCCAGAGTGACGTCCTCTAGATAGGGGGCACTGTGTTTGGAGATCAGCAAGGTGATCCCCCAGGACTCATGCACGGCGTCGTTTTCGCGCTCCTGGTCGAATCCCATGCCGAATTCCAGCATGCCCGCCGCGTTGATCTTGGCCGCGAGGCGCAAGGCCATGCCCTGAGCGTCGCTGTTGGCGGCGGCAAGCCGGATCTGTTCAGCGGCTGCTTTGGTCAAGCTGATCATAGATCTTCCTTTCAACAAGAGTGAGGGGGTGTTTCTGCCGTTCGCAGCCTCATGTTCGCGCTCTAACCCTCATCGCACTCAGGCTGCCTGCCGGAGCCAAGCAGAGCGCCATGCCACGCGGCGCACTTTGTCCAGAAAAGGCGCGATCCAGCCGTGTTTGCCTGTACCGCGGCGGTGACAATAGGCCGCGAGCAGGTTCTTGTACACATAGCCGTCGTGCTCCCCGTCGATTCCCACGCCGCGTGCGACTCGGTAGGCGAAACGGTGCGGCCCTGCCGATAGGCCGCTGAGCCGGGAGTGGTGGAACTCGTGCGCTGCGATGGCCGTTGCCTCCTGCGAGGCTAGAGATGCCTCGCCGTCGACGATCTCGAGCCAGGCATAGCCACGGCCGACTGGTCTGGAATGCAGGGTGCAATCGGCCGGGATGACACCGACCATCTCCCCGCGTCGCTCGCCCCAGTGGATGGCGCGCGTGAGATACATCAGCCCACCGCATTCCGCGTACACGGGCAGGCCCATCTCGACCGCGCGACGAATATCCGCGCGCAGGGCGTGGTTGGCCGCCAGCGCCTCGATGAACATCTCAGGAAAGCCGCCGCCCAGGATCAGTCCGTCAACCGGTGGTAGGCGCTCATCGTGCAGGGTATCGATCGGGACCAGCTCGGCACCGCTTGAGCGTAGGGTGTCGAGGTCCTCCTGATAATAGAAGCCAAAGGCCTGGTCCTGGGCGATACCGACGCGCAGCCCATGGGCGTCTGGCAGGTCCCTGTCAAGAGCGATGCTGGTCGGCTGGATCGGGGCCGCAGTGGTCAGCAGGGCGTCGAGGTCCACGCCCTCGGCGACATAACGCGCAATGGCCGCGATGCGCGCCTGCGCTTCAGGCGTTTCGTTGCCAGGTATGAGGCCTAAGTGTCGCTCGGTGATCCCGATCTCGGCGGCACGTGGTACCGCGCCCAAGACCTTCACATCGGTATAGCGCTCGATCACGGCCCGTAGTTTGCCCTCATGGCGGGGGCCGCCGACCTTGTTGAGGATCACCCCGACGATCCTGACCTCGGGGTCGAAAGCTTGATACCCCTGAATGAGGGGGGCGATGCCGCGGGTCATGCCCTGGGTGTCGAGTACGAGCACGACCGGCGCGCCCAGCAACTTGGCCATGGCCGCATTGCTGTCGCCGCCTTCTAGGTCCATGCCGTCATACAGGCCCTTGTTGCCCTCGATCAAAGTGACGTCAGCCACGGCGGCATGTCGCGCGTACAGTGCAAGGATCTCCGCCGTCTGCATCATGTGGAAATCCAGGTTGTAGCAGGGCCGCCCCGTGGCCTGCCCATGCCAGATAGGGTCGATGTAATCCGGCCCCTTCTTGAAGGTTTGCACGCGCAAACCGCGCTCCCGCAGGGCACGCCCCAGCCCCAAGGCCAAGGTGGTCTTGCCCGACGATTTGTGCGCGGCGGACAGATACAGGCAGACCATGATGAGAGTCGCTCGGGTGTCGGTGAACTCTTATTCAGGTGCTTATCATAGCACAAAAGCCGACAAAAATAGTCGGCTTTTGTGGGTCGTGTATAAGCTCCTGGCCAAATCAGTGTGGCTTGAGTTCGACTTCCAGCTCCTTGAGGTCGTCCTTCGGCATGAAATTCAGGACACGTACGGCGACGGTGGTGATCAGAAAGGTGATGGCAATACCGCCCAGACCGAGCAGCAGCTCCCAGATCGTGGGTGTGTAGGGATGCACCACACCGTCATAGAAACTGCTCGACTCGGCGTAGCCCGGGAATAGATCGAGCGGGAAGGCCTGTCCGCCGATGATGGTCACATACATTTGGAAGTGTCCGCCAATGACGACCAGCAGTGCCGCCAAGAAGACGCTCGCCGGATGGCGACTGGCCGGGCTGAAGATCAGGATCAGTGGTAAGACACCGCCTAGCAAGACTTGGCCGCCCCAGAAGAGCAGGGGGTAAATGCCGCCTTCGAGCAGGATGAAGCGCTCGAATTCCCACTGCTTGGCGTAATAGAGGTTGGTCAGATGCAATACCGCTGTGAAATAGAGCGCAGCGGCGACGAAGACGGCCAGTAGGTTTTTGAGGCGGGCCAGAATACGCTCATCGATTTCAACCTCGTTCCATTTGTACATCACCGTCTGCACGATGATGAAGACCGCCAGACCGTAGGCGAAGGAATAGATGATGAACATCGGCGCGTAGAGGGCCGAGTTATAGCCGGCGCGGGCGACCAGAAAGCCGAAGATCGAGCCGGTGGCGGTCGTCAGCGCCAGCCGCCAAAGGAAGGCGAGCATGCCCAAGGGTTTGGACCAGGGAGTGAGCCTGCGGTCCATCAGGGTCAGCAGATAGAGCGCGACGATGGCGAAGAAGCCCGTGTAGAAAATCATGTTGAGGGCGAAGATGGACTTGAAGTTGTAGTGGGTCATCGCCACGATCAACCGCTCTGGCCTTCCCAGATCGAGTACCAGCACGGCGAGACCGCCGGCCAGCATAGCGATGGCGAGCAGCCCCGAGAGCGGTGCGCGGGCCTTGTACATCTTCTTACCGAAGACCGAGCCGATGGAGGCGACGTTGAGTACCCCAGAGGCGGCGACGATCAGGAACACGGCGAAGACGTGCGGTAATCCCCAGACGATCTGGTTGTCCATACCAGTGAGCACGTGCCCATGATGCTCGAGGGTGAAAAAGGCGTAGAGGGTACCCAGCAAGACGAGCCCTCCTGCCCCCAGGAGCGTCCAGAAGAGGGCGGGTTTACACGCCTGTGCTTCGAAACAATACGATTGGCTCGACATGGATCAGATCCCCTGGTAACGCACAGCGGTATTGAGGCGAAGATCGGCCCGAACCTCTGTCGTCTTTTGGGTCTTGAGGACTTGCGCGATCTCGCTGTTGGGATCGTTGAGATCCCCGAAGACCATGGCCTTGTGGCCGGCGGCATTGCAGGCCTCGACGCAGGCGGTGGTGTTTTCGCCACGGTCTAGCTTCTGCACGCAGAAAGTACAAGACTCCACGCACCCCTTGCCGCGCGGCACCTCCGGGTTTTGGTCGGTGAGCGGCTCGTGCACGAAAGAGCGGGCCTTGTAGGGACAAGCCATCATGCAATAGCGGCAGCCAATGCAGGTGTGCCGGTCCACCAGGACGATGCCATCGGCGCGTTTCATGGAGGCACCGGTGGGGCAGACGTCCACACAGGGCGGGTGCTCGCAGTGTTGACAGAGCATGGGTAGCGAGGTCTGCACCCCGGTCTCGAGGTGACGAATATTGAGCTTGCGGATCCATTGTGAATCCTGGCGCCCCGTCGCACCGGTCAGACCGTTCTCCGCGTTGCAGGCGGTCACACAGTCATTGCAACCATCGGCGCATTTGTTGACGTCGATGATCATGCCCCAGCGCACCTTGTCGGAGGCGGGTTCCTCCGGCGCGCGCGCTTGAGCGGCGCCAAAGAGCAGGACGCCGGGCGCAAGCGCACTACCGGCGGCAACGGCGCCCACCTTGAGGAAGGCACGGCGCTCCTCTTGCTGAGGTCTCTGCTGCAGATCACTCATGGTTGGTGCCCTCCGGGTAGTCCGAGCGTCAAGGGTGAGACGCGCGGCGTGGAAGAAGCCGGTGTCGTCTTCTTCATAGGTCTGCTGGCGTGGCAGTCCCAACAATCGAGCTTGACGCTGGCATAGCTGTGACAGGCCATGCAGAAATCCTCCTTGCTGGAGGCCACGCTGCCAGTCTTGCTCGAGGCATGGCATTCGACACAGCCCTTGAGGCTATGTTTGGTGGTGCGAATGCCCCGGCGCACGGTGTCGTCGCGGTGATGCTTGAGCAGCTCCATGTGATAACGGCGCATGTAGGCCGTGTCCTCCACACAGCGCTCACC